>CAZTZN010000001.1:0-46599 GCA_964617715.1 uncultured Armatimonadia bacterium
GGCGCGCAACGAGAGCGAGGCCGGGCGGATAACCTCTCGTGGTTACGCCTACGGCTACCTCGAAGATCTGCAGGCCGGGACGGCTACTGCACCCGGCCCGGTGACAGTGCGCTATGCCGGGGAGGACGGCGCCGTGCAGCTCCAGGCGCACCTGCTGCTCCGGCAGGGCGACGAGCTGGTCACAGGCGAGAACCCGTCTGTGCGCAACGCCCGCGAGGATGATGCGAGGCTTGATGAGTACAAGCGCCCCTTCGCCATGGTGCGCACGAGCGGGGGGCGGTCGGACTTCGTGAGCGTGCTCGAACCATGTGCGGGCGATCCGCGCATCGCGGAGGTGCGTACGCTGTCGCTGCCGGGTGCCGCCGCCGCACTCGAAGTCGTGCTTGCCGACCGCCGCGACCTTGTACTGCTTGGAGCGAACGGCGTTCGGACGACATGGCTGGGACGCGAGCTGACCGCGGACGCGGAACTGGTCATGCTGCGCGCTCCGGACGAGGGGCCGACGCAGGTTACCGTGATGGCGGGCAGCGCGCGGTGGGGCGATCTGAGCGTCGAGGCTACGACAGGCGAGCATGCCCTCCTCGCGGTGGATCGAGCGACGCGCACGCTCGTGGTCGAGGGCGAGTTGGCCGTCGAGCCGGGCGGCGTTGTCATGCTTGACCACGCAGGTCTTCGTGTCTCGCCTTACACGGTTGTGGCTACGGAGCGCACCGGCGCCGGCACGCGCGTGACGGTGGCGGAGGACCCGGGGATCGAGTGGGACGCCGAGACCTCCACTTCGACCTTCGTCTTCGTGCCGCACGCCTCGTACCAGGGCCCGCACGTGGTGCGCAGCACTCCCGTCGCCCACGCACAGGTGCAGTAGCCGGCGGCCGAACACCGAGGCCGGTCGGAGCATGATCGACGCATGACAGCCGAGCCCCCGGCACCGAGGGTGACTCGACCGGCGCATCAGTCCGATCCGGGCCTCGCCGCCCACGGACTGTCCGCTCGGGCGCTGGTCATCGCGGTCGGGCTGGCGCTGCTGACCGGCCTGGCGGTCCAACAGATCGCGCTGGTCTACAACGCCGGTGAGGGCGAGAGCAGTGTCCCACCGGTGCCCGCGGTCATGTGGCTGCTGGTCCTGGTGGCCTTCAACCACGTGCTGCATAGAGTGCGGCCACGTCTGCGCCTGCGCCCCGGTGAGCTGCTCACCATCTACGCCGTGCTGGCCCTCTCCACCGCCATCTCGGGCCGGTTCTTCATGCGCATGCTCCTGGCCTTCATGACCGTCCCGCACTACTACGAGCGCCTTGCGGAGATCGGAGCCGAGCTGCCCGCTTGGTACACTCCCAACGACCCGGTCGCCATTACCGGCTTCTTCGAGGGCTCGCGCGGCGCCCTGGTGCCCTGGGGTGTTTGGGGCGCACCGGTGGCTCTGTGGTCGTGCTTCATCGTGGTCGTCCTGGGCGGGATGTTTTGCCTGGTTGACCTCTTCCGCACTCGCTGGGCGGACGAAGAGCACCTGCGCTTCCCCCTGCTCGCCCTGCCCATCGAGCTGTCCGGTCATACGGCCCGCGCCCGTCCACCCTTCGTCAGCGACGGCCTGATGTGGCTGGGGTTCCTGCTGGGTTTCGGCTACGCGCTGCCCGTCGTGGTCAGCCCGCTGTGGCCGAACTTCCCGGATTGGCGGGCCACGCTCTTTCCGTTTGCGGCGCTCACAAGCGTTCCCTGGAACGAGTTGCGCGGCATCTACGTGCGCGTACACCCCCACCTGGTCGGCTTCGGCTATCTCATGAGCGGCGAGAACCTGTTCACCATCTGGGCGGGCTACTTCGCCCAGAAGGTCTTCTGGGTGCTGATGACCGCCTTCGGCTATCGGCGCCCGGGGTGGCACAAGGGGCATGAGGTCGAGCAGCTCATGGGCGGGGTCATCGTGCTCGCCCTGTGGCTGCTGTGGAGCAACCGCCACAGCCTTGCCGCCGCCGTGCGCTCGGCGGAGCATTCAGATCGCCGACGCGTGATCGGGGTCGTGGTCAGCTTCGCGGGGGCGGTCTGGGCCATCAACACCGTGGGCGTTCCGGTGTGGCTGGGCGCATCACTCATGGGCATGCTCTACGCCGAAGCCCTGGTCTACGCGCGCATCCGGGCGGAAACCGGGTTGCCCAGCTACTGGGCCACCACCGGCCGCTTCGAGCAGCGTGATCTGCTGTTCGACCTTATCGGCGCCCGACGCATCGCCACCCGCGCGGGATTCCCCGCGCTGGCCAACTTCAACGTGCTGGGCTGGATGACCATGGGGCAGTTTCAGGCCATGGCCGCCTATGAGATCGAGAACGACCAGTTGGGCAGCAGAGCGGGCATTGCGCCCCGCGCGATGTGGACCATCGGCGTGGGTTCGGTGGCGCTGGGTCTGCTCATCGCCTTCTGGACGCACCTGACTACCTTCTACGACATGGGGGCGCTCCTCGCGGGCGGTTCGGAGGGCACGGGCTACTGGGAACTGAGCGCCGCACGCGGAGTGTACGCCAGGTTCCTGGCGGCTACGCGCTCCGACGTCGGGTTCCGACCGGGCCCCAACATGTTCCGACTGGGCGGGGCCGGTGCCTTGCTGCTGCTGGTCTTCCTGCGGCGCCACTTCACACAGTTCCCCATGACGCCGTGGGGCTACATGATCACCTGCAGCTACGGCGCCACCTTCTGGCCATCATTCCTGTTGACCTGGGTCGCCCAGAGATCCATCCTGCGCTACCTGGGTCCGAAGGCCTACACGCGGGCGATCCCGCTCTTTCTCGGCATCTCCTTCGGCTACATGTCCGCCACGGTGGCGGCGGTGGGCGTAGGCTTTGCCACCGGGCACGCCCTCAGCTTCCGTTCGGGCAAGCGACTCTACTTTGACATCTGAGGCCATCGCCGGCCGGCCACCCGCCCGGCCACCGGCAGGTTCCCGACAGGCAGTTGATCGGCCGCTGCCGCCCCGCCGCCTCGCGCACGCACGCAAGCTCACTGCGCCCCACTAACGACCCTCGCGGAAATGGAAACGCGGACTCGACAACCAGGTGTCCTCTCCCATCTCCACCCGCAACCGGCGGGCGCGCGCAGGCCACACGAGCGCGGGTGGCGAACTGAGCAGACAGCACCATGCAACACCGAACCCTCGGTCGAACCGGTCTCTCGGTCAGCGTCACCGGGCTCGGCACCGGGTGCCTCCTCGATGTGCCGCCCGATCAGGCGATCAACGTGGTCCGGCAGGCCACGGCGCGCGGCGTCAACTACTTGGTTCTGATATGCGCGCAGCCCGCCTCGCGGGGCATGACGAGTGAGGCGCTTGGAGGCACACACGCCCCTCTCCCCCTCCCCGCTCGGCTCGGGGCGGGCGAGCGGAGCGATCAGTACGAGCGGACCTGCGACCCCGAACGCTGCGCCACCTGCCTTGAGGACAATCTGCGCCGTTGCCGCACAGAGCATATGGAGGGATCGCGATGCCCAATGCCCGGCGTGACTTCGTGGACCTGTGGGGTTGCCACGGGGACGCGGTCATCGTGGACACACCCCGGCCGTGGCGACTGATCCTGTGGGAGGCGGCTCAATACGTCCCCTGCTGGGACCTCGGCGGCGATGTGTGGTTCACCCCCGAGTGGATGGAGACGGCGTCCAGTGAGGACCACCAGTGCTGGGAGCCGATCATGGACAAGCAGTGCCGTTACACCCGCGCCGGCATCGTGGAAAGCGGCCCCGCGCGCGCGCGCATCAACTGGCACTACGCGCTGTGCGACAACCGCTATCGGGTCTTCAACGGCAATTCCACCGCCGATGAGCAGTACACCGTCTACCCGGACGGGATCGCGGTGCGCCAACTGACAGGCTGGCCGGGCAACGAGTCGGCGGTCGGCCTCAATCCGCTGTGCTGGGAGGTCGGGGAGTTCATCCTCATCACCGGCCCCGGCATCGGGCCCGACCAGGCGATGGAGCCTCAGTGCTTCACCTTCACCAACACGGCGGGCGACGAGATGCGCTGTGAGTGGCCCGAGATGTTCGACTACCGCAGAACCGCACCCCTGTGCGCCACCCACCCCGAGATCGCCGACTGGGACGACTACATCGGCGTGGTGCACCTCAAGGACCGGCCCAACGTCTTCATCGCCGTGCCGCATGATCAGCGGCTGTTCCCCTACGCGCCCTGTTACGCGTGCGGCAAGCCCCACCCGGAGTTCCACGTCTTCCCGGGCGGCCGGAGCTTTGCCCACTGGCCCGCCAACCCCACCACGGACTTCGTGGCCTCCGCTGAAGCCACGCCGGATGAGACCGTGGCCCGGCCCGCGCACACCAGCTTCGTCTCCTTCGGCTACCACTACGGGGGCCAGACGCCGCGACGCCCCACCACCTGGCTGTACCTGACCGGCGCCTTCGAGGGCGATGACCTCGGTCCCCTGCGCGAGACCGTCAACGCGTGGCTCCGGCCCGCCTGGCTGCGCACGAACCATCTGTGGAACGGCTTCGCCTACTCCGAACGAGCGTACAAGATCCTCAAGCTGAGCGACGAGCCCTACGAGCTGCGCCTCGAGGCCGAAGCGCCAATCCCGCGCCCGGTCTTCAGCTTCGACACCGCCTTCCGTGTGAGCGAGGTGCGCTGGCAGGGGGCCGTGCTGCCGGAGGACGCCTACAGTTGGCACACCTTCCAGGGGAATACGCTGCTGTGGATCGACCGCCGGGCGGAGGAGGACGTGGACATCCTCGTTGTGCCTGGATAGCCCGGGAGGAGAGGTACCATGGGCGTGCTGGCGGCAGTTGCACTTGCGGCGACCGTCTTGGGGGCGGACCTGACCGATCCGAGCCTGTCGGCGGACCCCGCGGACCTCATCGAGTTCGCCCGCGTCGAGGACGCCACCGCATTCGGGTGGGGCGCGCTGCCGGGAGCGGTGCTCGACACGGTGGCGGGAGGGAAGATCGGCACCCACGCCCTCCGCGCCCGGCCCGGCCGCGACCCGCAGGAGTACATGGGCATCGACCTGCGCCATGAGATTGACCTGACCGGGGCAGGAGCCCATGACAGGATCATCCTGTTCGTCGAGCAGAACTTCGGCGCCGGCCTGGTCATCAACCTGCGCACCGCAACGGGGAACGCCTACCGCTTTGTGGACGTGAAGCGCGGGCAATGGACGCGCGTCGAGGTGGACCTGGACCCGGCGAACTGGCACCGGGACGAGGCGACCACCATGGAGGCGTGGTCAACCGTACAGTACCTGCATATCTACTCCCGGGGCTTCGATGCGGCAGACGAGTACATGCTGCTGGACGGCTTCGCGGTGTTCGTGGGCGGAGAACCCGTACTGGTGCGTTCCGCACCCCCGCCCGAATGACCATCATGGAGGGATGAAGCGTGCGTTTCATCCGCATTCTCGGACTGGCAATCTGCGCCGCTGGGTGCCTCTCCGGCGCCGCGAGCGCGCAGGACACCGACCCGGCCAACCCTGGAGGCATGCGCATGTGGGTGCTCCCGGACGAGGGCGACGACGTGTGGCGTCTCGGTAACCCCGATGCCGCCTGGGCCATCTCCAGGGCCACCGGCCAGGTGGTGGGCGGCTGGAACGCACGCACCCGGCAGCGCTACCTGATCTCCCTGCAGGGGCGCTACCACCTCGAGGACCGTGAGGCGCTGGTCACCGGCGTTGAGAGCGAGGATCAGGTGCTGGATGCAAGCTTTGACCCCGCGGGCCAGCGCCTTGAACTCACCTGCGCCAATCCCACGGTGCCCGACCTGGTTATCACCAAGCGCTACTGGATTGACGAGAACCGGCTCTTCCAGCGCACAAGCTTTACCACGACGAGCACGAGGCTGCAATTCATCACGTACAACGCCCAGGCGGCCTTCGTTCCCGACTACCGGGATGCGGGCTACTACATGGGCGGCGCCGATGGGGGCGGCCCACTCGTCCCGGCGCCGGACATCGACGGCTGGTACAGGGTGACCGCCTACCAGAACACCACCAAGGGCATGGTGCTGCATCAGCCCGAGGTGGGGTACAGCTTCGCCCACATCAGGACACGCCTCGATGACCACTTCGTCTGGCCGTGGTTCACGGGCGCGGTCGAGGGCTACGTGGAGCGCAATAATGCGCTGCATTACACCCCCGACGGCTGGGACATGTCCCTGGGCACCTCCAGGGTGTCCATGACCCGGGAGACATCCTTTGAGCAGTACCTGAGCATCTTCGCGGGCGACTGGCAGCGCTTCCTCACCGACGAGTATCCCGCTCTACCCGCGGTGCAACAGGCCTACGCGGAGATCCCGCCCGTCCCCGCCTGGGTGAGCGATGTCAAGATCTACACCGGCTGCGACACCACAGGCCTCGCGCGGCTGCGTCGCATGGTGCAGATGACCGACGAGGGCATCATCATGGTGCTGGTCGATATCGGCGGCAACTGGGCGGACTACCACGTCGATCGCGGCCTGGAGGGGGGGCTCGGGGGCAGCATCACCGGTGAGGAGCTGCGCGACCTCATCCGGCGGATCAAGGCGCTCTCTCCCCGCATCAAGGTCGGCATGTACATGTGGGTGCTCTCTGCCTTCGAGCACAGCCGCATCTACACCCAGCATCCCGAGTGGTTCCGCTCTACCAACAAGGATGGCGAGCCCTTCAGCACCTTCCCCGGGATGGCGACCAACTTCGCTCACCTGTTGTCCGTGCGCGCCTGCTACGACGAGTTGTTGTCGCAATTCGACCTGGTGCTGGATTATCTGGACACGGACTTCATCTACCTCGACGACCCCAAGGCCATCAATCTGATCGACTGGGACTCGGGTGAGTACACTCGCGACGACCTCTCCTTCCAGTTCTTCCTGGACATCAAGCGCATCGCGGCGGAGCATGGCCCGGACAAGGTGGTGTTCTTCAACAACCGGGGCAACCCATACGGTGACATCAACTTCATCGAGGCGCGCTCACAGCTCAGCGCCGGCTACTGGCGGCATTTCGCCGGCATCGCCACCGTCGCGCAGACCTTCCTGACCTCCCGCCCGCAGGCGCGCATCATCCCGCTGTACTACACCCAGCAGTTCGCCCGCGACTACATGAACCGGGTGCTGGCGCTGGGCTGGATCCCCTCGCTGACCTACGGCGATGAGGTCGCGCGCCGGGCGTACGCGCAGGCGGCCTATGAGGTCGGCAACTGCACCACGGCGGCGGTGCGCTACAGCCCCGACTGGAAGCGCATCAGGAACACAAACGTCGAGTCCTACTCCGTCCGGCGACAGGGTGATACGGGCTACCTGCTGTCCTTCATCAACCACGCCGAGATACCTGAGACCGTGCCCGTCAGCCTCGACCTCGACAGCTTCGAGCTGGATCGCACGGGCCGGGTGTTCGTGTGGGAGTATGTGATTCAGGACGCCGGGGAGTACGACGGCTGCGCGACCGAGCGGCTGACGCGCAGCGTCTACGCGAGCACAGGTTGGCAGCTTGATCGGATCACACAGCGCCGGCTGGTGTACGCCGGCCCGTGGCGTGAGCGACTTGAAGTCAACCTCCAGATGGCGCCGCTGCTGCTGCACCAGCTCTACGTCACCGCCGAGCCCGCCGCGGTCTACTCCGAGAACCACCTGCCGGCCAACTACCTCTTCGGTCAGATGCCGAACGTCCGGCTGCGCGGGACTGCCGGGCGCGGATCGCTGGAGGTCGAGGTCGATTCGGACCGCGAGCAGGCCGAGATCATCGCGTTCGTGCCGCTGACGCGTTATCGCCTCGTTGACATCACGCTCGATGGCACGCCGGTGGAGCCCGCACTCGTGTGGGAGGGCGACGACGTCTTCCCGGTCATCAGCGTAGGCAAGGGCCGCCATCGGCTGTCACTGGCCTTCACCCCGCGCGGCGCGAGAAGGCCGCTCCCGGCTCAGGAGCCGGCGGCCGCCGAGGCGCTCACCGGCCTGCGCGTACGCCTGCCCGGCTTCGAGCGGGCGCTGTTCACTGTCGAGCAGAACGGTGTCTCGCTCTTCAACCGCATGGTCGCGCGCGCGGGCGAGCACTTCCTCCTGCCGCTGCCCACGGCGCGCGGCGAGGCCGGTGAGTACACCGTCGCGGTGAGAGCCGTGATGGATGAGGATGCAGAACTTCGCCCGGTGCAGTCGGCTCCGGTCCGCGTGCATCTGGCGGCAGCCCTGCCCGACCTCGGCCTGGGTCCCGAGAGGCCACCGTTCATGCCGGGACGGCGCGAGATCGTAGAGGTCAACCGCACCATCCAGGGCGTGAGCGTCCTCCGGTCGGCTGTGCTCACCACGACCACGGAGCGAGGCTGCTTCCAGCCGGACCTGCCCGCGCTGATGGCACGCGTGGACCCGGACGAGTTGACCATCGAGGCCGGCACCACCCGCAAGATCGACGCCGGCGCGCGGGGCGCGGCGTTCGGGGGCCTGGAGATCGATGACCTGCGCCGGGTGCAGCTCAGACTCGCCAACACCTTCTACAACGCCTTCCATTACCGCGGGCGGGGCTTCCATGTGCCCCCCAAGCCGTACTCGGGCAACTTCGCGGGCATCGTGGTTGACTACCACACGCCCGAGGGCTACACGAAACGCGTCCGGTTCGCGGTGGGCGTGATGCACCCGCAGTGCACGTCTACCTACCCTGACTACGGCACCGGAGCGATCGCCGACGAGGCACGTGACCTGGGCGCGTCCCTGATCGAGGTCCCGGAGGCCGGCGTCGCCCTGGACCTGCAGCCCTTCGCGCCCGCGGACTGGGATGGCCGCGTCTGGCTGAGCGTCGGCAGCGACTGGGTGGCCTCCGACCGCCGGCTGACACTGCAGATACTCGCGGTCAACGACGCGGTCACCGGCGAGTTCCTGACCGGCACCGACCCGGGGGCGATCCGGGCGGCCTACAACACGCCGCGGACGCTCGAGGCGCCCCGCGCGGGAGGCGAGATCGTGATCGATGGTTCGCCCGACGAGGAGGCATGGAGTCGAGCGGCCACCACCGACGAGTTCTTCCTCCTGCAGGGCACGGGCCTCTCCGAGGCTGCGACTACCGCCCGTATCCTCTACGATGACGAGAACCTCTACGTCGCGTTCATCTGCGCGGAGCCGAGCCGGCGCAAGCCAATGATCCGGGGCGGTGCGCCGTGGGGAGACGACGAGGTCGAGGTCTGGATCGACACCAACCGCGATGGCGAGACCTTCCGGCAGGTCATCGTCAACGCCGTCAATGACCGGGCGGAATACGGGGAGAACGGACCGACGCCGATCGGAGCGCAAACCGGCACGCACCTTGCCGAGGGCGAGTCGTGGAGTGTCGAGATGGCGATACCCTTCGCGGGCCTGGGAGTTGACCCGCCCCGGCCGGGCGATAGCTGGCGCCTGAGCCTGTGCCGGGGACGCCCGGCGGGACGAGGCTTCGGAGACGAACTCATCGTGTGGGCTCCCCTGCAGGAGCGGGGGTTCCGCGACCTGGCGAACTTCGGGACCCTGCTCTTCCGCTAGCCCTCGCGTGCACTCTTACGCGCGCCTCCGACGCCTGCCAACGGCTGATGCGGGCGAGGGCGCCTGCATTGCCTCACGAACTGTTGCCAGCTTTTCGCCGAAGACACCCGTATGACCGGCGCTCGCGCCGGTCACGCCGTGCGCGTGGAGACTGATGCAAACGGGATCCGTGCCTGAGCGTGGGCAGACACAGCCGGGAGGGCGAGGGCAATGCGTGCCATGTCATGCCTCGTGGCCGGGATAGCGTTCATGGCGGCTGCGCCTGCAGGCGTGATGCCCGCCGGCGCCGCGACAATGATGCTGGTCGGTCCGGACGGTCCCGCGCCCGTGATCGTGATCGGCGCCGATGCCGGTCCTGCGGAGCGCTACGCGGCCCGAGAGTTGGCCACCTACCTGGAGCGGATTACCGACACCACCATCGAGACGGTGGATGATACCGCGATCCCTGCGGGCACGATCATCGCCGTCGGCCGAAGCGCACTGACCGCTTCCATGGCTACGGCGGGTCTCGACCCTGAGCAGTACATCATCCACGTCGGGCCGAAGCTGCTCGCCATCGTGGGGGGCCGGCGCGCCATGCGCCCCGGCCGGCCCGCACGCGATTGCGGCACCCTCTACGGGGTCTACGAGTTCCTGGAATCGCTCGGTGTCCGATGGTACCGGCCCGAGCCGTGGGGCGAGCACGTGCCCTCGATGGCGGAGATCGAGCTGGAGATGGGCACGCGCGTGTCGCCCAAACCATCCTATCGGCTGCGCAGTACCCTGGGCGGGGGCCAGTGGTACTTCCGGGAGGAGAGCGCCGAAGAGATCGAGCGGGCCGCGATCTGGGCGGTGCGCAACCGCCTCAACGCCGCCTGTCGCATCAGTGACCCCGAGCGGGACGCCGCGCTGGGCGGCCGGGAGGCCTACGCCTGGGGGCACATCTACAGCCGCATGATCCCGCCCGCGGAGTTCTTCGACTCGCACCCCGAGTACTTCGCGTTGATCGATGGGCAGCGCCGGCCGGTCGATCTGTGCCTGGGCAATCCTGAGCTTCAGCGGCTCTTCGCCGACCGGCTGATCGCGCGGGCCAGAGACCTGCCCTACATGACCAGCCTCTCGGTGGAGCCCGACGATTGCCGGGGCAGTCAGTGCGAATGCGAGCTGTGCCGGGCGATGGATGAGCCCCACAATCCGCGCGTAGGCGGCCAGGGCAGCAACCGGGTGGCCGCCTTCGCCAACATCATGGCGCGGATGGTGGCCGCCGAGGCGCCGTGGGTGAAGCTGCAGTGGCTGGCCTACTCCTCGCACACCGCCGCGCCCACCAACCTCGAGCGGCTCGAGCCGAATACCATCATCATGCCGGCGCCGATCAACGCCTGGGATGACTGGCGGCGACCGCTGCTGGACGAATCAAGCCCGGCCAACCGCAGGTTCGTGCAGACTCTGGCGGACTGGCGGGCGCTCAGGCCATCGTGCCTGATGATCTACCAGTACTGGGAGGGCTACGGCTGGCCGGGACCGCTGCCGATCACCCGCACCGTCGCCGACCGCCTGCGCAGCTACCGCACACTGGGTGTCAAGGGTCTGTACTGGGAGGCGGTGATGTCGTGGGGTCCGCAGGGCCTGGACTACTACATGACCGCCAGGCTGGCCTGGAACCCCGATCTCGATGTTGACCGCGAGCTGCAGCTCTACTATCGCAACTACTACGGCCCCGCCGCCGAGCCCATGGCGGCCTATCACGAGCGCTGGATGGACGCCCTGGCGCAGGCCGAGTATCCGGTGCACAGCGGCGGCAGGGGCATGCACCTGGTATGCACGCCGGCGCTGATCGCGGAGCTGGGCGAGTACATGGACCAGGCGCGCGCGCTGGTGGCCGGACAGCCGCTGTATGAGCGCCGGCTTGGGGGCGTGTGGGCCGGCTACGAGTTCGCCCGTCGGATTTCGGAGATCCTGACGCTCAGAAAGCGGCACGGTGTGCCGGTGGATAGACCCGGGTGGGAGGGACGCGCCTGGTACCTGCGCAGTACCGAGGCCGAGGACGCCTACCGTGAGCTGATACGCTGGATGCGCGGCGTCAACGCCGAGGCCCCGGTGTTCGACATGGCGGCGCAGTTCGACTGCGACGTCGCCGAGGTCATCTTCCCCGAAGGCAATGCCGGCGCTTGCTGGCTGTCGTACCTGCCCGGCGATGTGTTGCGCGACCGGTTGGTGCCGATCGGGCAGGAGCAGGCCGCCCTCGCGGCCTTCTGAGCGAGGCGCCGCTCAGATATCGGTGGACAGCTCGACACAGCTCGATGCGGTGCCGGTCAGCGGCGCCCGATCGGAGCCGCGCGCAATCATCACGATGGGTGTGGACGCGAGCCGCCCGCCACAATCCCAAGCCACACGGAGCGATGCCATGAGTCAGGTCGTTGCCGGGTACGAGAGCTGGATCACCGGGCTGCGCTGGGAGGAGCTGCCCCCCGAGGTGCGGCGCCAGGCGAAGCGGTGCCTGACCGACATCATCGCCACCGCCGCCGGCGCCCTGTGCCTCCCCACCGGCGACCTGATGGCCGAGCTGGTTCGCGACCAGTTCGCTGAGGGTCCGATCCCGCTGTGGTTCCGGCGGTGCGGCAGCTCGCCCGCAGGCGCCGCGTACTTCAACTGCCAGTGCGTGGACAGCCTCGATTGCCACGACGGTTTCCGACCCAACAGGGGCCACTGCGGCGCGACGGTGGTGCCGGTGGTCCTCGGCGCGGCGGTGCAGGCGGGCAACGCCGTGCGCGGACGTGAGCTGCTGACCGCAGTGGTCATCGGCTACGAGATCGCGACCCGCGCCGGGCTGGCGCTGCACCGGCTCTACGCGCCCCACTACCATGCCTCGGGCTCCTGGGCGGCGCTGGGGGCGACTG
Organism: uncultured Armatimonadia bacterium; assembly: GCA_964617715.1. Lineage (GTDB taxonomy): Bacteria > Armatimonadota > Zipacnadia > Zipacnadales > UBA5352 > JALGVA01. Next base: position 12,331 of record CAZTZN010000001.1, read on the forward strand.
CGGCGGGTGCGCGGCTGCTGGGGCTGCCCGCGGAGCGCATCGATGCCGCACTGGGCATGGCCGAGTACTACGCGCCCATGTCGCCGATGTTGCGCTGCACCGACCGCCCGTCGGTCGTGAAGGATGCCGCCGGCCCCGGTGGATGGGCGGCGGCCATGGGGCTGGCGATGGCGCGACGCAATATGGCCGGTCTGCCCTCCCTCCTGCGCGCGGAGCCGCTCGGCCGCGAGCAGATCGCCACACTCAGCGACGAGTGGCTGATTCTGCGCCAGTACTTCAAGCCTTACCCCACCTGCCGCTGGGCACAGCCCGCGGTCGAGGGCCTGCGCTTGTTGCAGGCCGAGCACGGCTTTTCTGCGGACGAGGTCGAACGCATTGACGTCGCCACCTTCGCCTGCGCCGCCGACCTGACGCACTTCCCGCCCGAGCACACCGACGCGGCGCAGTACAGCCTGCCCTGGGCGGTGGCCGCGCAGCTCGTGGACGGGACGCTCGGGGTCGAGCAGATCCACCCGGATCGGCTGGGCGACGCCGCCATCATCGCCGCCGGGCGGCGCGTGCACACCCACCTGGCCCCCGATCTGCAGGCGCGCTTCCCCGCCGAGGCGCTGGCGCGCACCACCGTCACCCTCGCCGACGGACGCAGCTTCACCAGCCCGACCATCGGCGCGCGCGGCGACTGGACCGATCCGCTGACACCGGAGGAGTTGGCGGAGAAGGCGCGGGGGCTGATGACCGCCGGGCTGGGCGAGGAACGAACCGCACGCCTGCTGCACGTGCTGGACACGCTGGAGGACCGACCGGCGCGAGACCTGATGGCCGCGCTGTCCTGAGCGCGCCCCCATGCCGGCGCTACTTCAGCGTCAGCCTGCCGAGCCGCGACGGCTCGTGGAAGCCTGCCGAGAAGTTGGGGCTCCATGCCAGCAGACTGCTTTGGCCGGCGTGGGCACGGAAGAAGTTGGCGTAGAAGCTGGCCCCCGCCGCCACGCCCGAGGGCGTCATCTGCGCCAGCGGGATGGCCACCTGCACCGTCCATCGATCCGCCGCCGTGGTGTCGCTGATCACCCGAATGTCGGGCGACCACCCTCCCATCGGACCGTGCGGGAGACAAAGCGAGTGACCTGCGGGGTTGATGCCGACCTGACAGTAGGGCTCGGCACGCCGGTCCGCGAAGAACAACTCCCAGTCATCGCCCGACCAGATGCCCGGAGCGCTCACCAGCCGCGCCGTCTCGACGACCTCAGAGAGGCGCACGTAGAGGTACTCGCCATCGTGCGCTACGCGGGCGTCGAGGTCGCACTCAGCGGGCATCCCCTGCAGCGTGCGCCACGGCTCCAGCACCGCCGCCTGCGCCCAATCGACCGCGGCGGGATCACCGGCGGCGGGCTCCGCCAGGCGCGGCACATCCACGGCGGGCGGCTCCTGTGACCGCAACCGCTCGATCATCGGTGCCATCGCCTGCTTCTCCAGGAAAGCGCGGCGCCCCTCGACCATGTGCTGCCACACCGCCCGGTCGAACAGTTCCACCCTACGCCGCTCCATCGCGGTCGCGGCCAGCTCGTGCGCCCGGCGCATGAGCCCGCCCAGCTCCGCCATGCGCTCCTCGGTGCCCAGCCAGCCCCACGCCAACTCCTCGGTCTGGTGCTCGGTCTTGACCGAGTTCTGGATGTCCGGGGGGTAGTTGGCGGGGTTGCCGAAGGTCTCCTCGATGAGCAGGTAGATGCGCTTCATGGGGGCGGCGGCCGATCCATAGTAGCCGGTGAAAAACTCATCAAGCAGGACATCCACGTCACGCTCGGGGTCGTCGAAGAGCTTGAAGGTGATCCAGGTGTCCACCTGTTCGCCCAGGCCGTTGAGGAAGGCTCCGCGCACGCCGTCGGCCGCGAACCGCTTGATGAGCCGGCCGGCGGTGTGGGCGAAGAAGCCGGGGAAGCAGTTGAAGTCCCGCCGGGCGGCGAGTTGCTCGGGGAAGCAGTAGTACAGCCACAGGTAGTACGGTCGGTCTTCCCCGCGGTCGATCCAACTGTGGTAGACGCGCATATCGTTGCGGGCCATATCCGGCGCCCACCAGTTACGGATATGCAGGCACATCTGCACCGCCACGTTGGGCTCGATGGTCATGCCCTCGGGGTAGTAGGCATAGCGGGAGTAGGCCAGGGCGGCCAGGTACCTGTCGGGATGGGTCGCGCGCACCTCACGCGCCACGGCGTTGACGAAGCCCCAGATGTAGTTGCTGTACTGCCCGTTGGAGAACTGCTGGTTCGCCAGCTCGGTCTGGTTGATCTGCGCCCGGCACTGCGCGCACTTGCAGTACGAACTGTTGTCCATGGGCACGAGGGCGAAGTAGTCGCCCATCGCGTGCGCACCGGGGCGCAGCCGGCCGGTGTCGAAGTACTCCCGCGCATCCGCGACCACCTGCCGGATGAAGCCCGGGTTGCTGTAGCACATCTGCGGGGGGCGCCCCTGATAGCCCTGAGCGAACCAGTCCGGATGCGCCTGCTCGAACAGTTCCGGATGATCGGGGTTGGGCTCCCAGAAGCGATCGTAGTAGCCGTAGAACGAGTGGTTGGCGCTGTACTGCGCCCCGCCCGCGCGCAGGCGGCACCAGAAGGTGTCCATCTCGCGGGTGCCGGGCTCCCCCCACAGCCCGCGTGCCATGCCTCCCGGATAGGGCGGGTAGCCCTGGCGGTAGCTCATGGCGGGGGCGCGCTTGATGTCGCGCCGGGCGACCGCCAGCTCGCTTGCGGATGGGCAGACCATGCCGATCTCGCCCGGCCCGTACCAGCGCACACCACAGAAGTCCTCGAGGAACTGATAGACCGCGTAGCAGGTGGACTGGTCCTCGAACATGGGCGGCGGCGAGGGGGACAGCGCGCGGCCGCTGGCGTCCCGCGGCAGGCCATCCTCCTCATCACAGTGCAGCAGGACGGTCGTATGCTCGTCGGCCGCAAACGGGCCGCGCGCGCGGGCGCCCTCGGGCGTGCGTACCACGTCCGATACCCGCACCTCGTCGATCAGGCCGGTGAAGGGGTTGCCCACCTGCGTGCCCCCGCCGGGCATCCCTCCGATCCCCAGCAACGCATCCGCGCAGGTGGTCCCCAGGTACTCGGCGGTCCCCGCGCTGACGCCGTCGATGAACAGCTCGAGCGTGGCCGACGCGAGATCGTGGGTGGCCAGCACATGGTGCCAGCCGGGCTCGAGTTCGGCCGAGGTCACACCCCGCCCCACCTCACCGTTGTACACCACGTAGCTGATCTTGTGGCTGCCACCAACCATCTGGACGATGTGGTAGGTCCAGGGCGCAGCGCTGTCCAGCCGGAAGATGGTGCCCTGGCGCGAGGCGGTCTCACCCGGTATCTGCACCCAGGCCTCGAGGCTGCCGGCCGCATCGTCGAAGCCGCACTGGTCCACGCGCACGACGTTATCGCCGGCGGCGAAGCTCAGCGCCCGCCCGAAGCGCCCCGGGGCACGTGCGGGTTCGAGCTGCGCGCTGACATTGGTCCACGGGTCCCGTGCCGCATCACGCCCGACGAGCGCCAGCCAGTCGTCGCCGAAGCGAATGATATACTGCTGAGGCATCAGCCGATCCGCATCGATGCCGACCGCGCGCGCCGCGCGACTGTCACCGACTATGATGCGCGGCCCACTCACCGGTTCATCGTCGGCGATCACGGGCAGTTCGACCCCGGTAATGCGGCGCACGTGATCGCGCAGTTCGGCGGCGGCGAACTGCGCCGCCGGGCGGCATCGGGCGGCCAACACGATGTTCACCGCCGGCCGGCCATCGCGCACCAGCACGAAATCGGCCGCCCGCGCCTCCATCAGAGCACAGGTGAGCAGAGCCATGGCGCAGCCGGTCAGTCTCATCCCCGCACCTCGGTTACGCCGCTGTGAACCCCGATGGACACGGGGGGCTCCCGGCAAACTCGCCCGGGCCACAGGCGCATGAGTAGAGGGTGTCCCCGTCGCGGTGGGTGGTTGCGGCCCGGGCGCCGGGCCGCGCGGTGCCTGCCGTGCGCTCACTCCGCTATCGCTCAGACGCACCGGTCACGATCCGCTTCCGACCGCTCACGGTTCCATGAGCCGCACCGGCGCGGCGAAGCTGACGGTGAGGTCGAGGTGAAAGCGGTCCCCGGCGGCCACGTCGCGGCCTCCGTCCTGCATGATGGCCGGAAAGCGGATCTCGAAGACCGGATGCTCCCACTGGCGCAGGTCCTGGATCACAACGTCGGTCGCCGCCTGCAGCTCGATTTTGACCGCGTCATCGGTACCCTGCGCCACCTCGATCCTGGCCCCCTGGCCGGACCAGATCTGGGATCCCCTCTCCGACTGCTCCTGCGGGAGACCCGCAATCTGCGGATCGCCGTGGGGCTGTGAGATAGTCACCTCGCCGCCGCCGTACCGATCCACCGGCAGGTAGACCGAGACCTGCAAGCCGTTCAGCTTCATCGCCTGCGTCATGCTGAGGCTGTACTCGAGCCGCAGGCCCTGAGGCAGGGGCGTTACCCTCTCGGTGTACCGGATGGCGCCGCCGTCGGTGTTGGGAATCGGCAGAGTGCCGACGAACTCCCTTCCGCCATGATCCGGGAGATCGCTGACCTCCGCCGTGGCGGTCGCCTGCGGCGCGTGCCGCCACTCAAGCCCGTGGGCGCTCAGCTCGATCACGATCGGCGCGGCCTCGCCGCGGGCGACCTGAACCAGGCCTGTGGGCTGCAGCGTCGCGGTGAGGCCCTCCTGTGCCCATGACGCGCTCACCGCCAGCAGCATGACCGCTGCCGTCAACGCCATCGTCCTCGCCTGTGATGCTCTCATGGTCTCTCCTCCTCCACGATCACGGCCGTACGATCTGGAACGGGATGGCGGGCAGCACACCCAGCGAGGTCCGGCCGGTGCGGGTCACGGCCTCGCCATCCCCGCCCTCCGGGTCAACGAAGGCTTCGATGATCACGTTGGCCGTGTCTCCCGCCAGCGCGATGTTGGCGTCGGCCTTCAGGGTGAGGACCACGCCTGTGGGGGTCACGGTCGCCTCCCGCAGGGTCACACCCCGAGGGCGGTTGCTGATCCGGAACCGGGCTTTGTCAAGCGGGGCTCGCCCCTGACCCGGCGGCGTTTGTGGCGCGTCGATCTGCACCTGGGCCGTCCCGCCCAGCGGGATCCGGACGGGAGTGGCGCTGACCACGCGCACGCCGGGCACCAGCGGGCGCCAGACCGCCGGCACGGGCCGGGCGCCGGTTACCGCGACCACGAGTTCCTGCTGTGGCACGATGAACCGCCACAGGAAGGCCTGCATCATATCCTCGGCGGGCACCACCGGCCGACTGACCTGGACGGCCCCGATCCGCGCGCGCCCCTCGAGCCGCACGGGCACCACCTGCCCGGCCGCCCCCCGCGGCACCCTGAGCGTCGCCTCGACTGCGTCCTCGCCGCCGGGGATGCGCGCCGGGCTCAGCTCGAAACCGGCGGGCGCATCGGTCAGCACCACGTCGATGTCGCCCGCGAAGCCGTCCTTGCGCACCGCGTGGAGCGTGACCGTCGCCGATCGCCCCGCAGGCACATTGATGGTCGAGGGCGTGAGGCGCAGCGCGAAGTCGGGCCGCGCGGGCCCGAGCCGCAGACGGTAGGCGTAGGCATCCCCGCCGTGATGCTGCGCGTCGAAGAGACAGAGCCGATAGGTCCCGTCCTGCGGCAGTTGCACGCGCAGATACGAATCGGCGTGATGCGTGATCAGACCCATCGTCAGATCCTTGTGATCGTCGTTGAGGTCCACCACGCCTCCCGTCGCGTCGAGCAACCGCAGCACCGAATCAAGCGGGGAGTTCAGGCGGCGCGCGAACACCTCGGCCACTATCTCCTCGCCCGCGCGACCCTCAAAGCGGAAGACATCCACATCGCCGGGCCCTCCGATGCGGCCGTTGACGATCAGCGGGGGCGTGACCTGCTGGGCATTGTCCGGCAGGTCGTTGGGCTCGGCCTCGGTCACCTCCGGGAGCACATCCACGGCGTAGCGGATCTCATCGCCCAGGCCTGCCGGGCCGACCGTGGCCTGCCGGATGGCTCCGCCGCCGGGGCCGGTGTCGAGCTGCAGCGTCTCGGCGGGCAGATTCCAGCCTGCAAGCGTGGCGACCGTCGGAACGCCCTCCTGCCCGCCCGGCGGGAAGACCTGCGTCACGAAGGGCAGCTCACCCACGGCGACACGGTAGACGAAGTCCTCGCGTCCGCGGTAGATGGCGTCGCGGACCTCCAGCGTGTACACGCCGTCCGCCGGCACCTCGTAGAGCAACACCGGGTCGGGGTCGAAGCGGTAGTCGTCGTTGTAGGCGACTTCCTTGCCGCCGGGGTCATAGAGGGCCGCCGTGGCCTGAAGCCAGCCGGGCACGGCGTCGGCCAGGTAGGGGATCAGCCGCCGGGCCTGTACGCGAATCACCAGCCTCTGGCCCTGCCGCGCCTGCAGGCGGAAGCGGTCCACCTCGCCGGGCATGATGCGGCCGTTGAGCAGCACCGGCGGCTCCACCACGGCGGAGGCGGCATCACCGGCGCCCGCGACCTCCTCCTCGCAGACCTCCGGCAGCGCACCCACCTGCAAGCACAGGGGGTTGCTCAGGCCCGTGGGCGTCGCCAGACGCAGTTCCCGGTCGCCGGGAGCGGCATCCGGGTCAATCGTGACCTCGATCACCACCCCCTCCGCGATCTGCGCGTTCGGCTGTTTCTTCGGGTCGAAGAGCCTGGTCCAGAGCCGCTCCAGCTCGGCGGGGCTCTTTTCGTCCAGATCTCGCAGCCACGGATGATCCGGCAGGGGCGGCTCGTCCTCCGCCTGCTCGGCGGCCGCGTCCATGACGCTCGCCACCCATCGCCTCCTGACCAGGTCGCGCAGGAACACCCCGACGGTGCGCAGCTCCTGGTTGCCCAGTGGCCGGACGTACTCCACCACCGATGCGCGCACGCCGTCGCCGGAGATGCGCACGGCATCGGCGCCGCGCAGGTGTTGACCGCCCACCTCGACCCGGAAGGTCGTGCCCTGCCTGCCGCCGGCGGGGTAGAGATAGCCGATGTGCGGTCCGGCCTGGCCCCAGACGCCCGGCACGCAGGCGCAGAGCGCGACCGCGAGACAGCATGCGCGCAGCTTCATGGACACGCCCCTCACTCGTTACATGATCTCGGTCAGGCGACCGGCTCCCTGGACCGCCTCTCCATCCGGCGCCATCACCATCAGGTCCTGGCCGCGCGGATTGGGCATCGGGCCCTCGGGGTCGATGCCCAGCAGCTCGCAGATGCTGCCCAGCAGGTCTATCGGATAGACCGGGCGCTCCGTCACGTGCTCCCCGGTGGCGTCCGACGCGCCCACCACCCGGCCGCCCTTGAACCCGCCCCCGGCCACGACCGCCGAGAAGCACTGGCCGAAGTGATGGCGGCCGCCGTTCCAGGGCGGTTCCCAGGCCACCCGCGGAGTGCGCCCGAACTCCCCGCTCCACCACACGATCGTGGTGTCCAGCAGATCGCGATCCGCCAGGTCCTGCAGCAGCGTCGCCATGCCCGCGTCCATCTGCGGCAGCTTCCAGCGCATGGTCTCGAAGTGCTGCTTGTGGGTGTCCCAGCCGCCGTAGTTGATGGTGACGAAGGGCACACCGGCCTCCACCAGCCGGCGCGCCATCAGGCACGACTGGCCGAAGGTGTTGCGACCGTAACGCTCGCGCAGTTCATCGTCCTCTTGCGACAGGTCGAACAGCTTCCCGGCATCGCCCAGAATCATGTCGTAGGCCTTGGCCTCCACCGTGTCCAGCTTCACCGCCTCGGGGTGCCCGGGCAGGGCCTGCCGGAGCGGGTCGAGCGTGTGCAACAGGTCACGCCGAGCGGTCTGGCGCTCGTCCGAGATGTTGGCCGACACCACGCCCTCGACGACGAAGCGTGCCGCGTTGGGGTCCCCGCCGGTGGCGAAAGGCTTGTAGCGCGGCCCGAGGAAGCCCGCCTCGTCAAAGCGCCCCTGAGGCTGAGTGAGCACCACGTAGGGCGGCACGAGGCCGGTGTACCCGCCATCGTACCCCCTGAACCTGGAGACGATGGCTCCCAGCGCCGGGTAGACCAGCCGGCCGCCGGGCGGGTGTCCCGTTTGAACAATGTACGCGGCGGTCTCGTGGCTGTTGATGCCGTGGGTCATGCTGCGGATAATGGTGTACTTGTCGGCCTGCTGCGCGAGTTGGGGCAGCAACTGCCCGATCTGGATGCCGGGCACATTCGTCTCGATGGCGCGGTTGAGCGGGCCGGTGTAGTCGTAGCCCGCGTCGGGCTTGGGGTCGAAGGTGTCGGTGTGCGCAGGGCCGCCCCACATCCAGATCTGGATGACCGCCTTCGCCCGGGCCGCCGCGCCCACGGTCGGCGCCGGTTGACCCGCGGGCTGTGCGAAGGCCGCAACGTGGTCGGCGAACGTCAACCCCGCGGCTCCCCACAGCATCCACTTCAGCGCGTCACGCCGGCTGATAGCATCTGGCATCCTTCGCTCATCCATGATGCTCACGCCCTCGCTCCTCGTTCCGTTCAGTGCCGGTACAGGAACTCCATGCTGTTTACCAGCGCCCACGCCAGGTCAATGGCCGCGTTGGCCGGACCCGATCCGGAAGTCCGCCAGTAGCTCTCCGCGGCGGCCAGCTCGTCCGCCGTGGGCGCACGCGACAGCAGCGTCAGATACACCCCGCGAATCACCGCGCCCCGGTCACCGCCCGCGGCGATGGCGATCCGGCGCAGCCGGATGCTGCGCGCAATCCGGCGGTATACATCCGTGGAGTTGAGCAGATACAGCCGCTGCGCGTCCGTCATGTCGTTGATGCGCTCCGACTCCAGTCCGGTGTCGCGCGCGGGGCGACCGAACATCTGCAGGAAGTTGCTGGTGATGCTGCCATCCGCCAGGGCGATGGTGCGCTGCTCCTCGGGAATCCACGTGAAGGGCTCGGGGATCGGGCTGGTGTACCTCTCTCCCGTCCCGCCGATCCAATCGAGCGCGTCGATCAGCACCTCCGCGTCCAGGCGTCGAACCCGGTAGCAGGCGAACAGCGCCTCGGCTTCCGGGTCGTCTGTGCGCGCGACGCATGACTGCTGGTAGGTGCGCGAGTTGAGGATAAGTCGATAGATGTGCCGCAGGTCATACCCGGCGGCCACCAGCTCGTGCTCGAGGTAGCTCAGCAGCTCCGGGTTGACCGGCGGGTTGTCCGGCCGGATGTCGTCGGGCTCGTGGATGATCCCCCGACCCATCAGCCACGCCCACACGCGGTTGACGATGTTACGTGCGAACCACGGGTTCTCCGGGGTGATCAGCCAGTCGGCGAAGGCCACTCGGGGATCATCGCCCGGGCCGATGGTGACCGTGGCGCCATCGGGGAACACCGCCTCGAAGGTGTCTGTGGCCGCCGGGTCGGAGTAGACGATCTGCTCCTTCCACTCATCGGTGCCCTTGTAGGCCACCCGCGAGAAGAAGGCCGCCAGGTTCGCGCGGCGATCCTCCGGCCAGTTCGCCGTGCGCACTCCCATGAATGTGAGCGCCACGGCCTCGGCCAGCCCCGACGGCTCCCGGCTTTGCACCGCGCGGTAGAAGTTCACCGGCGGCACCCGGAAGTTGCTGCCGCTGGAGGTCAGCAGATCACGGACAAACTGGTCGTAGGGGCGATTCTCCTTGATGGCGTCGCGTATCCACCGGTGGTAGGCCTGCACCGCGTTGGGCCACAGATTGACGGGGAACTCGGCCTTCACCCGCAGCAGATCGCACCACTTGAGCGCCCAGTAGTCGGCGAACTCCTCGCGCTCGAACAGGGTCTCGATCAGCTCGGCACGCTTGTCGGCACTATCGTCCTCCAGGAACTGCTGCACATCGGCCGGCTCGGGCAAGGTGCCGATCACGTCCAGGTACACGCGCCGGATGAAGACCTCATCCGAGCACGGGTGGGCCGGCTCGATGCCTCGCTGTTGCAGCACCGCCAGCACCCGCGTGTCCACACCGTTTGCCGGCACCGACCAGGTGTCGGTCTCAAACGGACGCACTATCTGTGCGTCCGCGGCCTGTCCGCCGAGGGTCGCCAGGAGGACCGCCATTGCCAGCATCGACGCTCTCATCACGTGCAGCACTCCCGTACAACTCCGTGGCTCGGCCCGCCGGGCACGCACCCGCGTGACTCCTCTGCCCGCGAGCGCTCTCGCGCCTGCACTATACCCCCGGAAAACCGTCACCCAACAGAACACAACTCTCCTCCATCTGTTCCACGCACAAGGCCGCATCCCGGCCACAGCGGCCGGCGAGACCCCCGGGCCTGGGCGCCTGCGCCGCCGGGCTGTCTCGACGCGCGATCACTCGGCGGCGAGGGGCTCGATCGCCATGTTCCAGAACGGGCGGTCGAGCACGAAGTCCTCAGTCTCGTAGAGGATCGGCTGGAGCGTGAGCGCGCCGAGCTTCCAGTCACCCGTGAAGCGCAGCTCCGCCCGGCCGCTGCGGAAGCGCAGCGGCGCCGTGCGGAACCAGTACTCACCGCGCCTGACGGTGACGTCCTCGAAGAGGGGACCGTCCGGACCGATGACCGAGAACGGTCCGGTGTCCTCCTCGGCATCGTACACATTCAGCGTCAGCAGATAGTGTCCGGAGCGCTGCGCCAGCTCAAGCACCGCCTCGGCCTCGCCATCGGCCGCAGTGGCGAAGTCGCGATACAGCAGGCCGCCGCTCGCGCGCTCGATGATGCGCACCCGCTCCGGCTCCCGCCAGCGGCAGGCCTCGCCGCCCGCGTAGCGCTCGTAGTCACCCTCAGGGGCGCTTTGCGAGAAGTTCACCGCGAGCGCAACCGGGAAGCCCTTCGTGTAGGCGACGGCGGCGGTGCTGTGCAGAGTCTCGTAGGCCACCGCGTCGGGACGGATGATGACCTTGCCGGTGAAGATGCCGCCCATCCTGCCTCCGGCGCACAGCATCAGGAAGTGGAACTGCTCGCCATCGTGATAGGGGTTCGTGGTGGTATTGTGCCCGTAATTGCTCTCGCCCACCCACGGACCACCGGGGTTGAAGTCAAGCGAACACTCGGCGCCGGGCCGCTTGAGGATGAGGTAGCGGACGCTGCGCAGCAGGTAGTCCAACGGCTCGGAGTTCGCGATGCTGAAGGTGCCGGTATCGGTCTGCAGCGGCCCGCGCGGGGCGCCGGTCCAGGTCTGGTAGTCCACCCCGTCGAGGAACTCGGCGGGCGTGAGCAGGTCGTACTGCAGGTGGCTGCCCCCGGTCTCGCCGAAGACGCGCATCTCGAAGGTGATGTGCACCGCCTCGGGAGTGACCATGACCTCGCGGCGCAGAGTGTTGCGCCCCTGCGTCGCCAGCACAGTGATGACGTTGCCCTCCCGGATCACACGCCCGGTCGCGGGATCGACCAGCACCGGCTCGCCCGGCTTCATGCCCCGGAAGGCGACACAGCGATCGCCGCTGATGAGCGTCTGGCCGTTGATGCGCACCGTCAACTCGGGCGCGATCTCGACCGAGAACGGCCCGCCATCGAGCGTCTCCGCGGCGATGACGCCGGCGCTCAGGACGATCGCGAGCAGTGTGATGCAGCAGGCGCGGTTCATGGCGCACCTCCGGTGCCACTGAGCTGGAGCCGGGCGAGACCGTACATCTTCATGCTCCCGGCCGGGATGGTGAGTCGGGTGTCGGGGCCATCGCGCGCCACGGTGCAGGCCACAGGCTCGGAGGCATCGGGCGAGTAGAAGGTTGCCTCCTCCACCTGCATCCCGCGCAGCAGCAGGGTGATGGGCTGATCGACCGGCGGGAACTCGATCTGGCGCCGCTTCACCACCTCGTCGGGGCCCAGCGGCCGGTGGTCGGCGACGTTCAGGAAGTGGATGGCCAGCTCGCTCCCGTCCCGCTTGATCCACGTGGTGTACACCAACTTGTCGGGAGCCTCGACCACACTGACCGTCTCGCCGTCGCCCAGCACCTCACGCAGCCAGGCCGCCATGAACGGCGCGCTGTCGGGGTTGCGGCGGAAGATGTCGGGGCGTCCCTCGTGCAGGCCCATCTCGAAGTTGCTGACCCCGAAGAAGGTCGCCACGTAGTAGATGGTGCCCGCGCCGTACCTGGTCTCCACGATGCCGGGGTAGTCCACGCCGTCTTTCCGGAAGGTGGCGATGACACGCGAGCGCTCCGGGTCAATGATCTCAACTTCAAGCATACGCGCGCCGTGCTTGTAGAGCATGCGCTCACGATCATAGGTGAAGGTCGGGTAGCCCGGCATGATCACCTCAAACGGGGCGTGGCGGAAATCGACGAGGCGCAGGTTCATCACCTCGCCGAGCGCGAAGTCCTCGAGCGGGCGACGCGCCTCATCCAGCAGGCCGGTCTCAGCGGTGATGATGAGCGTGCCCCCGCCGCGCACGTACTCCTCGAAGGCCCGGCGGTTCGGCTCGTCGATCAGCGTCATGCGCGGCAGGATGACCAGCCGGTGGCGCGCCAGCAGCTCAGGCGTGACCGCAATCTCGTGAATCTGCCGGTACTGGATGTTGGCTCCGACCATGGCCTCGCCCCAGCCCAAGGTCTCCATGCCGTGATAGCAGCCGGTCCACAGCGACGCCGACTTGGATTTCTCGGAGAACACCATGGCCACGTCGGCAAGAGGCTCGTAGTCGAACTTGCGCGTCTTATGCGGCCACTTGATGAGGTCACGGATCGAACTCGCCACGCTCGCCACGTGCCACTGCGCGTCGTTGCACGCCTGCGACATCGCCCAGCAGAAGCGGCCTGCCGAGCCGGTCAGCGGGTACCAGAGCATCCACGGGGCACAGTCGAAGGCGTCGGTGATGGAGTGATAGAGCCGCCGGTCGGCGATGCAGTAGCGATAGTTCTGGAAGGGCACGCGGCTGACGCCCTCCTTGCCGATGGCGTAGCTGCAGAACACCGTCGGCCACAGGCCGCCGCCGGGGCTCGCCGAGTAGTAGGTGGTGGTGTAGTTGCTCAGGAACGCCGCCGGGTTCTCCCGGTGAATCTCGGCCAGGAAGTCGCGCTTGAAGCGCTGAACCGAGATCGACTGCCACAGCCGCCAGAGCTGCCACAGCGGATCGGCGTCGTTGTTGAGCACCGGCGAGTCCGGCTCGCGCGGCAGCTCGAAGCCGGTCTGCTCCGTGAACAGCCGGCGACAGTGCTCGCATCCGCAGTGGTACCTGGACTGGAAGTACACCTCGTCGATCTGGTAGGCGTCGATGCCCGCCTCGCGCTGCACCCGTCGCGCCCAACTGAAGAAGTGGCTGCGGAAGCCGGGGTTGTTGATGCAGTAGACCCTCGTGGGCGTGCCGTAGCGGATGTCGCGCTGGGTCCAGCCCAGATGATCGTCGGCGAGCAGGAACGGGTAGCCGCCCGAGTAGAAGATGGGCACGTCGTAATGATCGATGACCCTCATGCCGGCCTCGTGCGCCGCCTGACAGATGAGCTTCATGTAGGGGAGGATGCGCGTCTCCCACAGCGGCACAAAGGTGTAGCGCATGTGCAGGCCGCTGACCATGATGGCGCTGTAGCCCTGGTCGGCGAGCGGCCCCACGATCCGCCGGGCGTCCTCGATGGTCTCGATCTCGCCCATGGTGTCGGCGGCCGAGTAGTTGTTGGGGATCAGGTCCATCTCGTAGACCCACTCGCGGCCGGTCGCGGGCTCGCGCACGAGTGCGCTGCGGCCGAAGTACTGCTCCTCGAGCCGGCGGTAAACCGCCTCGATGGCCCGGCGGCGCCCACGGTCGGCCTCTGAGCCCCTGCGCTCAGGACCGACGTGAACCGTGACCGCATCACAACACAGCACGGCGTCCTGCGACTCGTTCTTGACGGTCAGGTAGTTGAACGAGTCGGGGTAGACCATGTCGGTGATCTCGATGACAATCCATGCGGGGTCGTCGAGGCCGACCGGCGCGTAGTCCTCCGAGGCCAGCCAGGCGTCGATGGAGGGCGCCCACGGGACGGTCCAGCGGGCCGAGCCCCATGACTCGATCAACCCCAACCGGCCCTCCCGCCAGGCGACGGTCGTGCGCTCGCCCCCCGGCCCGAAGGCGATCTCCGGCGGGCGGTTGAGCAGGCGCGGGCGGTCGGCGATCTGTGGCTCCATGATCTCGCCGTTGACATCAATCGCCAGGACCCCGTCGGTGTAGCCTCCGGCGGCATCAGATTCCGCGAACGCGCGGATGGCCACCACCACCCGCCGCCCGTCGGCGTCGGCCGCCAGCCGGAAGCCGACGCGTTGATCGGTCATCGGCTGCAGGCGGAACTCCCCGGCCTGTCCGACCTGCGGCCAGGCGCGGAAGTCCTCGGCCGAGTGGGCGTCCGCCACAAACGCCGCGACCATTATCGGCATTGTCAGCACTACGCATATCCTGCGCACGGTACCCTCCTGTTGCGACGTCACTCGCCCGCGAACCAGTCCTCCGGGATGTGCAGCGACCAGACTTCACTGTTGAGCGGCTCAGCGTGCCCACCGTAGACCCAGATCCGGTCGCGGAAGACGACGGCGGAGTGCTCATGCCGGGCCTTCCAGATCACCTGGGACTTCAATTCGGTCCAGTGCACCCCGTCCCGGGTATACCACACATCGCCGAAGTTCCCATGCTCGCGGGACCATCCCCCCAGGAGCCACAGCCGGTCGCGGTAGACCACCGTCGAGAACCACAACCGCGGCGCCCACGGGGCGCAGTCGGTGACCGGCGTCCAGTTCACCCCGTCCTCCGAGCACCACACGTCGTTGAGCGGAACGGTCTCCGGGTGCCAGCGCCCGCCGCCCATGAGCCAGAGCTTGCCGTCGAACACCACCGCCTGGGCGTGGGTGCGCCGGGGCCAGGCGGCGTGCTCGATCTCCAGCCGCCAGTTCCGGCCGTCGGCGCTGGACCAGACATCATGCTTGAGCGTCTGCTCATTGTCATCGTAGAAGTTCTCAGTCCCGCCCATCAGCCACATCCGGTCGCGGAACACGGCGAACGAGGGCGACACTCGCGCGCACCAGCCGGGGTCATCGGTCTCCAGCGTCCACTGCGCCCCGTCGGTGGACGACCAGACCTTGTTGCTGTTCTCGGCGCCGGGCAGCCTCCGACCGCCCATGAACCACATCCGACCGCCGAACACCATCGCCGCCGACAGATCACTGTGCTCCCAGGGCGCAACCTCGACCACCCGCGTCCAGTGGATGCCATCGGGCGACTTCCACACATCCCGCGGGTTGGGGATGTCCGGCGTGAACCACCCGCCCAGGATCCACATGTGACCATCGTAGACGAACTCGCCCTGCGAGTCGCGCGGTTGCCAGCCGGCCTCGCGCGTCACGCACTCCCAATCCGGGCCCTGCCTCGCATCACTCATGGCGCAGATCCCTCCGATTACTATCAGCCCCGCGACCACCGGCAGTCGGTGCATCATACACCACCCTCCGGCACCCGCGCGCGCAGCCGTCCGCACCCGGCTACAGCTCGGCCAGCTCGGTCAGCGCATCCAGGATCTCGATGCGTACCCGGTCCTGCACCGCGCGGTCCTTGGGCTCATCCCAGCGATAGCTCGGTTCGGTGTCCATCGCCATCACGCGAGCGACCGCGCTGTCCAGCAGCTCGCGGGCGGCCGCCACGCGCTCAGCGGGCACGCCGTTCGCCTCCAGCTCCTCGATACGATTGCGCAGCATCGTCAGGTACTCAAAGTCCTCGATGCCCTCGCGGATGGCCTCCATGTACTTCGCTCCGGTGACCGAGGTGTCATCGAGGTAGAACGGGCAGTAAGGGCCGTTGCCCGTCGCCGGATACTCGTTCCAGCACGACACCCGCCCGGTGTCGGTGAACGACCAGAAGCACGATCCCATTCCGCCGAGACCGAAGACGTGCCACTCCTGCAGCAGGTAGTAGCTGAACGGGTCGAAGCTGCGGGCGGGGCCGTCGGCGCTGTAGAGCCAGATCTGCTTGCCCTCCCGGCGCATCTCCTCGAGCAGATCGGTGTACCACTCGCCGCGGGTCATGACGTGCTTGCGGTAGGGGCAGATGACATCGAGGGTGTCGAACATCTCCAGCAGCGCGTCCTCGACATTCTGCGGCTGCGGGTCCTCCCAGGTGACGATGCCCGGCGCGGCCGCCTCGATGGCCTCGGCCCAGGCGGTGATGATGCGGTATTGCTCGGCGCTATGGGGCTCATCGACCAGCAACACGCCCAACTGGTCGGGGCGCTTGCCCAACTCGACCATGTGCTCGGCCCAGAAGCGGGCCCAACCGCCGACCTTGCCCTCGAACTCCGGCGTGCCCGTCTGTGCGCCGTCGAAGCTGTCGCCCACCACCGCGAAGATCAGGTACATGCGGCAGTCCGGCCAGCGCCTCACCCACTCGTCGAAGCTGGCGGTGTCCGGCGCCTCGATGACCCTGCCCGCGTCGTCGAAGTGGCCGGACCTGGTCCACGCCCCGCTCGCCCACGGGGCGTTGACGTAGTGCTCCTGCAGGTAGGCTTCCAGCGCCTCGTAGTTGTCGAGCGTGAGGCCGTAGCCGCGCTTGTTGTTGGTGTCGCTCCACCCGCCAACATGCAGTGTCGTGCGGTCGGGGAAGCGCAGCGGGTAGACGCGCAGCCGCACCGGGACATCGGTCGCGAAGCCCATCGCTGAGCGCAGCTCGACCACGCCCTCATGCCGGCCGGCGGGCAGGTCCGGGCGGTTGATGGCGATCCACACCTGGCGGGTCATGCCGCGCGGGACGTCGATCTGCCAGCCGTCGCCGGACCGCCGGGCCTCGGGCAGGGCCGCCGCCACCGAGGTGAACCAGCGCGTGCCCACGTGCTCGACCTGGTGCACCGTGATCCACTCGGGATTGTCGCCGCCCGGTAGCCCGGTGATGCGCAGACTCAACCGCCGGTCGCGATCCGAGGCGTTGGTGATGTTGAACACATCCGCCCGGTACTCGTTGCTCATCATGGCCACCTCGACGACCGCAGGCTCCGCGGTCGTCGGCTCCTCGGACGGCGCCAGCGGCTCCCAGCGGTGCCTGTCCCACAGGCGCAGCTCCGGCTTGCCCTGCGCGCGCCACACATCGGCCTGCAGCCGGAAGATGTCGGCTTCGAGGGGCGTCATGGGCAGGATCGCGATGAAGCCGTCCATGTCGATGGGGGGCATCCCGGCGATCGCGGCGGCAAGCTCATCGGCCCGTGCCTCAAACTCGCCACGCCGGTCGGGAGGCAGCGCCGCGATGTCGTCGCGCACCGCAGCCAGGTCGCGCTCGAACTGCCGGGCGATCAGGCCGTTGATGCGCATCTGCTCGAGATACGCCTGCACGTCGGTCAGCGGCTCGGTGTCGTAGGCCAGCGCAAGCCAGGCGTCGTCGCCGCGGGAAACTTCGATCTCGTCGCAGACGGTGTACGGGCCCGCCGGGTCGATGGCCAGCTTGAGGTAGCGGCCGTGGGTGCGCAGGTTGCCGGTGAAGATGGGCCGCACCGCGTACTGCCCGTATTCCGGGAGTTCGTGCTCGGCCAGGTGCATGGCGACGAGGTCGCCCACCGGATACCACAACTCGCCGTCGAGACTCACATGCAGCAGGATCCTCGCCGGCCAGTGGACATCGGCGACGCCCGCCGCGGTGTTGAACGACACTCCCCGGATGGGCAGGTCCTCGCCGAGGTCGAGGGTCACGAACTTCATGCTCATGCCGGTCCAGCCGACCGTGGTCAGTTGGGTCCAGAAGTGGCCCTCGCTGTACTCGCCGTCGGTGAGCTGCGTCGCATCGCCCTCATCCGCCGTGTCGCGGTAGCGCGGAGGTGGGGCCATGGTGTACGGCTTGCCCAGGGCAATGTTCTCCCCCAGGTCGGGCAGCGTGGCGCCGGCGTCAGAGGTTGCGTCCGCGGCGGCGGCGAGCAGCCAGGCGCAGGCGAAGGCGAGGGTGCATACCGGCAGCAGTCTACGCACGGCGATCACGTCCCGGCCTCAGAGTGAGGATCATGTCGGCAAAGAGCCTATTCGCCCGCCCTGTGGCCTTCCCTGCGTGCTCGCCGCGTCTCCGTCCACGTGGGCACCGGCAGGTTTCGGTGTCGGCCGGCGATGCGTACCTCGGCCTCACGGTGCCGCGGCGCGACACGAGGCGACCGGCGCAGGAGGTTCTCCATCCGCCGGCGAAGCGGCGCGGGGTCCCGGATGAGATCCACGTAACCGGCTGAGGCGGCGGGCTCGGGCGGGGCTGAAGTGGCCGTGAACGCGCCGCGCGTCCGTGGGGAGACGGGCTGAGGAGGCGTGCCATGAGTGAGTTGGCTCTGCTGGGAGGACAACCGGCCGTAACCAACCCACCCAGTGAGCGCTGGGTGCAGGTCAATGACGAAGTCAAGACCGCCGTCATGAGTCTGCTCGACCAGGGCATCATCAGTATCTCCGGCCCGACCGGCGTGGTCGGCGAGTTCGAGGCGGAGTTCGCCGCGATGACCGGCAGCCGCTATGCTCTGGCGATGAACAGCGGCACCGCCACGCTGCACAGCGCCTACTTCGCGGTGGGCGTGGGCCCCGGCGACGAGGTGCTGGTGCCCAGCTACACCTGGCACGCCAGCGCCACGCCGGTCATCCACTGCGGTGCCACGCCGGTGTTCTGCGACATCCGCCCCGACTCGTTGACCATCGACCCCGACGACGTCGAGCGGCGCATCACCGAGCGCACGAAGGCGCTGTGTGTGGTCCACGTGTGGGGCAATGTCTGCGACATGGAGCGACTGTGCGAGATCGCGCAGCGACACGATCTCGCGCTCATCGAGGATGCCAGCCACGCCCATGGGGCACAGTGGCGAGGCCGCCCGGTGGGCAGCCTGGGCCACATCGGCTGCTTCAGTCTGCAGGGCAGCAAGGCGGTCAGCGGCGGCGAGGCGGGCGTGGCGGTGACCGATGACCCCGAGCTGCTCGACCGCATGATCCTGCTGGGGCACTTCGGCCGCCCGCGTGTGGGCGCAGTGGAGGTGGTGAACGAGATCGGCGACATGAGCCTGGGCATCAAGTATCGCGCGCATCCGTGGGCCATCGCCATGGCCCTGGTCGGGCTGCGGCGCCTGCCGGAGCTGAACCAGAGGCGCACCGCCAACTACGAATTACTGAACGATGAACTGCGCGACTGCCCGGGCCTGGAGGTCATCGACCCCCTGCCGGGAGCCACGCGGGGAGGCTACCTTGAGTACAAGTTCAAGCTCTCCGCCGACGCCGTGCGCATGGCGAGCCGCGAGCGCATCGTGGCGGCGATGGCCGCCGAGGGAGCGCCGGTGAGCGCCGACCGCTACTCGGACCTGAACTTCACCTACGGTCTGCTGCACGCCGCGCCGCTGTTCACCGGCATCAACCGACAGGAGCTGGGCGGCTGCTTCTATGACCCCACGCGGCCGCACTCCCCGCCGCGACCGACGCTGCCGGTGGCCGAGACGCTCAATCAGCGCCTGATCGGGCTGCCGGGCTTCATCGACGTGGAACGTGAGTCACTGGCCGAGGTCGCCGCGGCGATGCGCAAGGTGATGACGCACCTCGAAGAGCTGGCCCGGCCGGCGTAGCCGGACGCGACGGCTTCGCCCATCATCGCACCTCGACGACGGTCGCGTCCCCTGCCGCCAGCTCGACGGCGAAGGCCAGCGGCACCGCCCCGGTCGTCTCCAGCGCCTGCCCCGACGGCAGGTCCGTGACCGCACGCGCCGCACCCGCCCCCAACCGGTCGAGGTCAACGTGCACGGTCGTCCGCACCACCTCCGCGGCATGGTTGTGCAGGCTCAGCAGCAGGTTCGCGCCCGAGCCGAAGCGCTCGATGGTCACGCGCTCGTCATCCGCCCACGCCCAGGGTACCGGCTCCCAGCCCGCCGCCGACATACGCCGCAAGATCGGCAGGTAGCGCGCGTAGAGCGCCGCGATTTCGGTATCCGGCGCGAAGCGACTCGCGCTCGCGTAGCCGCCCGGGAAGACGCCCATGGGCAGATGCGCGCGGATGAACGGCTCCTGATAGTGCTCCGGCCGCATCGGCAGGGACACCACCTGCTTGTGATACGCCAAAACTCGCGCCAGGGGGCTCGCGCCCTCAAGATTCCACTCCAGCCCGTTCACGTCCAGCAGGTGTTGGGCGAAGCAGAACGGCTGCACGCAGGTGTTGGCCATCAGCCACTTGCCCTCCGCCTCGAGCCGACGCTTGAGTTCGGCGGTCCACTCGTACATGATGCTGTCGCCGGTCACGACCGGGCGGAAGTCGCCGGCGGCGAAGGTCACCGGGAAGTCACAGGCGGCGAGGTGCTCGCGGTCGAAATCGAGCGTGCGCGCGTTGGAGAAGAAGTTGTCGAGGCCGAACCCATCCGGCTCGGCGCCTTCCGCCCGGTAGCTCTCGACGGCCGGATCGAGGATGCGGTCGAAGAGGAACCGGCCGTAGCCACCCGGGATGTCCGGGTCGATGTCGCAGAACGCGCGCCCGGTCCACCAGTCGGTTCCGCCCCAGTCCTCGCGGTTGACCAGATAGCCCACCTGGATGGCGCCGGCGCCATCGATGGCCGCCGAGCGCTTCACCGCCTCGATCTGATCGCGCAGAAACCGCTCGGCGGCCGCGCGGCCCATGCGTGCCTCGAGGCTCTCGTAGCGACGCCGTCCGGTCGCGTTCGCGCGCGCCGACAGGATCACCGCTCGTGGATCCGCTGCGTCGAGGAGGGCACGCATCGCCCCCGTGCACTCCTCCCGACTCGGGCGGTGGTCAAATTCCCCGAGGTCCGCGAAGAACCGAGCCGAGTCACTGTAGAGGAACGAGTAGACGCCGCGTGCGTCGTCGAAGGCCACCGCCTCCGGGCCCGCTGGCCCCCAGTGGTAGAGGAAGCCGAGCTGCTCGAAGTTGGGCACGTCGGCGAGGTTGCCCCACGCCACCCAGCCACCGTCATCGAGCATGCGCTTCTCGAACAGCTCGGGGAAGATCCGGTAGTAGCGCTCGGCGGCCGCGCGCAGACCCCAGCGCGGGTCGCAGCGGTAGATGGTGAAGTGGAAGCGCGCCCGATTCGGGAACTTCGCGGTCGCCTCGGTCAGGCCCAGGTCCACCGCCAGGAAGAACTGTCCGGTGGCCGGGCAGGCGGCGATGCGGTGCAGGATCGGGTAGTCCATCGGGACCGCCAGCGCCAGGCCCTCGTCGGCAGCGATGCAGCCGAAGGGCAGCACCGAGTGCCGGCCGTTGGCGCCGGCGGAGATGCTGTCGAAGGCGCCGAGGGTAAGGTTGCCCTCCGCCGGTCGGGTCGCGACAATGCCGTCCCACCAGGTGGCCGAACCACTCGGGAAGGGCAGTGCGAAGTAGACCGTGATGGCGCGGTCACTGTCGCGCCGGTTGGTGACGGTCACGGTCACGCTGATGTGATCGCCCATCGCCGCGTAGAGCGCCTGCAGGTCAAGGTCCAGCCCCGGGGCGCTCAGGGTCGCGAGCAGATCGCCTTCGACCTCGCGCACCCGGCCCTCGGCCACCACCGGCGGCGAGTCGGCCGCGACATCACGCGCGAGCAGCCCCACCGGTGGCGCCTCGCCCGCGGGCAGCACCTCCGCGCCATCGAGCGTCACCGACGCGAGCCGGCCCGCCGCGTCGAAGCCGAGCGTCAACCCGTCGTCGGTGGCGACGGTCGCGGTCGCAGGCCCCCGCGCGGCCCCGAGAAGCTGCACGCGCGGCGTGGGCCGCAGGTCGAAGTTTACGAGCGCGGGGGCGGTGGTCAGTTGCTCGACCACCTCCGGCGTGAGCGGCGCTTCCGCCACGACCGGCGCCACTCCCGCCGGGAAGGTGATCGACTGATCCTCGCTGAGCTGCAGGTCGAGCCGCCACCACCCGGCCCGCCCCGGGGCGACCGGCACGGTGACCTCGACCGTCTCATACAGGGGCAGTTCGCGGGCGGCCACCACCGTGCCGTCGGGCGCGCGTAGCTCCATCGAGCCCGCCTCGCCGCTGAACCTCAGGGAGACCTCGCCCAGGTCCTCGGGCACCAGGAAGAAAAGCGGGCGCGCGATGTCGATGACGTTCACCTGCCGCGTGGCGCCGACATCCACGACGATGATTGCGCCTTCCGCATCCACGCTGAAGGCGTTCATCCCGGGGTTGGCGTCGAGCAGATAGGCGCCCCCGGCCGGTGGGACCTCGACCGTTTCCGACTCGCCGGGCTCCAGCCGGCCCTGGGCCGCGGTGTTGCCCAGGGGCGCGAACAGCCGCCACACCAGGGCATCCGGGTAGCCGAGGCTGGCGCGGATGGCGGTCAGGTGCACCGTGATCGGCCGGTCGGCATTCCCGACCAGCAGCAGCGTATGCTGCTTGCGGAAGTGCGTCGGCTCCGACTGAGCCGATGCCGACGCTGCCGACAGCAGCGTCAGAGCGATCGTGACGGCGATGATCGCACGCATCATCGCGCCTCCTCAGTGTCCGGCCGGCGACTGCGACTCGCGCCCCTCACCTGAGTTCAGTCGGCCACAGTCATCTCGTAGCGCGTCGTCCAGCTCTGGCCGCTGGCGAGCGTCTGCCTGCGGTACATCCACTCGAGCGTGTAGCGGCCCTGTTCGGTGCCGCCCCACCAGCGATAGAGCTGCAACAGCGCAGGCTCGGCGGTGACGGTCACGCGCGGGCCGTCGGGCGCGCCCAGCGTGAACCGCGGCTCGGCCAGCGTCGTGTCGGTGGGTTTGCCCCCGGGGACGGCCTCGTCCTCGGCCACGCCCGCCATCATCGCCCACACCTCGCGCGGCTGCTCCGGACCGGCGTAGACCTGCTCGCCCCCGGGCGTGTGGATGGTCAGCGTCGGGGTCGGCCCCAGTTGCAGCGCGCCGTGCGACCAGTAGCTGAACTCGTGCACGTCGGGCGACTCGTTGCGCACCGTGATCGTGACCTGCACCGATATGCCGGTCTCGGGGACGGCCCAGGTCTTCTCCAGCACCAGCCCGCCCAGCGCCCAATGGGAGAGTTCCCGCCGGAAGCTCACGATGGCGCGGCCCGCCTTGATCTCGCGCGCGACCAGCTCGTAGTCGGCCTGACCGTCCTCGCTCGAACGCGCCTCCTCCGGCCACCAGAACCGATCCTGAGCGAAGCCCGCGCCGTCGAAGCGGCTCACCAGTTCCCGGCCGTCCCCGTGCACCTGCCACGACCACAGGTTGCCCGACGGGCCGAGGCCCAGGTCCTGGTCGGCCGAGGCCACGTGTATCTCGGCGTTGCCATCGCCGTCGAGGTCCGCCCAGTCGATGGTCAGCTCGCCCTCGCGGATCGTGGCGGCCCCACCGCGCGCCTGCGCCTCAGCGCTGCGGGCCGCGAAGCGCTCGCGCACCTCGGCCTCGGAGACGCTGCCGGTGAAACCCGCTTCGGGCGCCCGGCGGCTGAGCACCAGCATCCCCGCGCTCAACGCCGGCACCTCGAAGTGCAGGCCCGCCGCCAGCTCCTCCGCCGTCCACGTCTCCCCCTGTGCGGGCGCCAGCGCCCCGCGGGTCACCGGATCATAGGCATACCAGGCACCGTCGGGGGCGTCCTCGACGCCGACCAGCATGGTCGCCGGCTTGTCGCCGTGCATGTTGCACACCGCCGCCAGGATCTCGCCATCGCGCTCGAAGGCGAAGGCCAGCGCGAACCGGTCCCACTGCGGCGAGGTGATGCTCACCGTGCCGGTCGCGGTCTGCACCTGCGTCTCGCTCTCAGGCAGCACATGCACAGTGATCCCCTCCGGGTCGCGCTTCCCCTCGAAGACGAAGTCCTCGACCGTCGCCAGGTCGCGCATGGCGCGGGAGATCTCCCACACATACTCCATGTCCATCCCGCGCACCAGATCCGGCCAGTGGCAGTAGCCGACCGCGCCCAGGAAGGCGGGGGTGAGGAAGTCGAAGTACATGCTGCGCGGCGCCTTGACCGCCGGCTTGCCGCCGTCGGCGACCATACTCGTGCTGGTCACCGGCCACAGCCGGGATTCGGGCAGGTAGTCGCGCATCCCGGCCACATTGCGCGCGAAGGCCATCGGGCTCGCGGTGTAAATCATGGGCAGATGGATGAGATTCGGAAGGTCGTCATAGGCCCGGTAGTCCACATGACGGTCGGGCGGCATGCCGGAGCCCTGGCTGATGGCGATGTCCAGGTCGGGACGGATGCCGTGCACGTGTTGCGCCCACAGCCGCACGACCTCACTGAGCTGCCAGGTGCGGAAGGCGAGGAAGCGCTCGCGCAACTCGCCCTGCAGCCGCTCCGGCGTCAGCGTCGCCGGGTCGAGGCCCTCGCGTGCGGCGAAGGCCGCCACCGTGTCCGGGTCGTCCCACTGCGGGTTACGCAGGGCGTTGCGCGGCTCCCAGTCCCAGAACGCCCCGCTGATGATCGGGCTCAGGCTGCGGTAGCGGTCGGCGTAGGGCTCGAAGGCGGCGGTGCCCTGTGCGATGATACGCGTCTCGGCCCCGGGCCCTGAGATGAGCTTGAGGTAGTCCCGCGGGATGTCCGCCCACAGCTCGCCACCGTCCTCGCGCAGACGCTCCTGCAGGTACGCGCGCCAGCCGGTCGGGGCGACGGCCGCCAGGTGGCGGGTCACGCCCATCCCGCGAATCATCTCATACACGCGCGGCCACAGCGGCTCGGGCACATCGCGAAACAGGCCCCAACAGAAGAAGCCCTGGTAGCGCGTGGGCCGCGGCCCTTCGGGCAGGGGCGGCAGCACCCGCAGCGGCACCCGCCGCTCCTCCAGCGCCCGGCCATCGACCACCGCCTGCACGTAGGCGGCGGCGTCATCGGCCACCTCTCCGGCGTCCAGCCACAGCGTCAGTCCGCAATGCGAGATGGTGCTGCGCAGCCCTCTCAGCACTTCATCTGTGAGCGCGATCCGGTAGCGCGTGAGCCGCTCGTCGCCACGCGTGATCGGCGCGCCCTCGCCCAGCAGGCCGAAGTCGCCCACGCCCGGGGGCAGGTCGAGCAGCAGCTCCGCCGTCTCGAACCGGCTCCGATCCCCCATGAGCATGACGCGCACGAAGTTGGGCGCGCCCTGCACCAGCGGCCAGACGCCGCCCCGCCCGTACTCGGCCGGGTAGAGCCGCATGGTCAGCGGGTCGGTGACCGCGCGCAGTACCACGTCATCGAACGAGACCGTCCCGAGATCGAAGGCCCTGAGCAGCACGACCACCGCCCTGATGCCGGGGCGGATGTTTATGTCGAAGTCGAAGGGCGTCCACTGCGTCTCCGCGTCCAGGGGCAGGTAGAGCGTGTCGGCGACCGGGGCGCCGGAGTCCCCCGGTGCGGGTGGCTGGGCGTAGAGCTGCACCTGGACACGCGCCTGCGTGCCCTCGCTGACCCGGTAGAAGCCGGTGAGCTTGAGCAGGCCCTCGGGCACCTCGACCGGGGCCGAGATCAGAACGCTGCGCACCGCCTCGTCACCGGCGTTGTCCACGCCGACCAGGCCGGCGGCGCGCTCACCCGAGTGCGCCTCCACCCAGCGAAACTCCGCCCGCGAGGGCTTGGATGACCACACCGCGAAGCCCCAGCCCTCGAGGCGGTCGCCCCCGGCCTCGAAGTCACCGTTGGGCAGCAGGTTGTCCTGAGCCATCGCGGCCGTCGCGGCTAACAACAGGGCGAACATCCATCCACGGACTCTCATCTGCGTCTCCCTCTCCGTCAGTGCGCGGCGTCTCGCGCTAACCGCCCCAGCCACCGGCGTCCCCGTCGCCGGGCGGTCTCCGCCGCGATCGGTCGGATCTCAACTGTCCGAGCTGGCTCGCGATGCGCCTGAATGCCGGCCCCCCGGTTGGGGGCAGTCTTCGCCGACGTCGCGCGCCCCCTGCACGCTGAGTTCAGATGGTCGCCCCGGTCGATGGCACGCCGTCGGCGGTTCACCCATTCACAACTGCCCGCGCACGATACTCTCGCCCGCCGGCAGCGCCAGCCGCAGCAGCCCATCGGCGTACTCGACCGCCGCCTCTCCCCCATCGCCCAGGTGCAGCCCCGATGGCCTCGTGGGCAGGCGCACCTCGACCGTGCCCGCCCCGGCCAGCGAGCCCGTGACCTCGAAGGACCCCGGGCCGTCATCGCCTGCGGTCACGCTCACCGCGATGCTTCCGGGCGCGGCCATGCGCACCAGCACGCGGCCGTCAACCGACAGCTCGGTGCCCGACAGCAACGCAAACGCCCGCGGCTCATCGCTCACGGCGGCGCGCACCCACGCCGCCCGTCCGCGCACACTGCAGCCCGCGACCTCGCCGGCCTCGGCATTGCTCTCGACGAAGACGACTCGATCGGTCACGCCATCTCGCGTGAATTGTGCGCCGAGGCAGCCCTCGCCCTCCAGGCGCTCGGGCACCCGCGGCTTTGCGTCCGAACCCACACGCACCGGCTGGAGGACGACCAGGAAGCGCTGGCGGTCGGTCGGCTCCCGGGCGTGCAGCGAAAAGTACTGCGTGCGGTCGCGCTCGAGCGGCGCCGGCGTGGTCAGGATGTCGATCTGCACGTCGGCCGGGAACAGCGGCGTGGCATAGAGAGTGGCCCGATCACCCCGCACGACCATCCGCCCCGGGACTGTGGCCGGAGGGTCCTCGACGTCGATCGGGCACATGGCGTGCAGCAGCCAGCGGTAGAGCAGCGGCTCGGCGGCGGTCGCCAGCTCGTCATAGACAATCACCATGTCCGGCTTGATGAACATGATGTCGCGGCGGAACTCCCTGAGCACCGGCCGGTCGCGCGTGTAGGCCGCGGCCGCCTCGCCGCCGGCGTAGTCACACGCGTCCGTCAGCAACACGCTCGTGAGCCGGCCGCGCGGGGTGACGCCCTCAGTCGGCTCGGCCAGCCACTGCGCGCCGTACTGCCGCCCGGTCTGATCGCCCCAGACGGCCGGTTGCGTGTGCTCGCCGGGCACGACGGTGTTGTGCGCGTTGGTGCCCTGGAACCAGGCGTAGAGGTCGTACTGCGTCTGCGTCAACTGGCTCTCGCCCGAGGGCGGGGTGGGCAGGTCCGGCAGGATCGCCTCGCCGAATGCGCTCATCC
Source organism: uncultured Armatimonadia bacterium (assembly GCA_964617715.1). Lineage (GTDB taxonomy): Bacteria > Armatimonadota > Zipacnadia > Zipacnadales > UBA5352 > JALGVA01. Next base: position 39,247 of record CAZTZN010000001.1, read on the forward strand.
GGAAGGCGTTGTTGTCACCGTGGTCCTTGCCCATCTCCGGGCCCGAGCGGAAGAACACGCTCACCGCGTCCTGTGACCAGTCGCTACGCATCTTAACCCAGCCCAGGTCCCGGAAGGCCACCGACGGCCGGCCCGCCTGGGGGCGCTGCGGCGTGACCGTCGGGTCGTAGAACAGGAACTCGAAGACCGCCGGGTACCACGGGCCGACCGCGCCGGGCTTCCAGCCGAACGGCCAGTCCTGGTTCCTGTAGTCGGGCATGTGCTTTTTCACGGTGCCGTCGATGTACCAGATCATCCCGCGCATCTCACGGTCGGCGTCCCAGGTGCGCAGGTAGAAGTACGAGGCATCGTTGTCGCTCTTGCGCAGCTCGAACTCGATGGCTCCATGCGGCAGCGGCGGCAGGGCGAACGACAGCATCCCCGCCTGGTCGTCGGAGGCGTCGGTGAAGCGCAGGATCGGCTGGTCGCTCGCGATGACCTGCGCGATGGCGGCGCCGGGCGGCTGGATGGCGATGGCCTCGTCGGCTCCGACCTCGCCCGCGGGCAGGTCCGCCAGCGTCAGCACCGGCCGCGGCTCATCGCCCGAGAGGTCGAGCACGCGCAGCCCGCGGATGTCCACCGTGCAGTCGGTGCGCCAGTGGCCCATGAACACCATGCGGTCGATGCTCGCGAACTCGCGGTCGAGCATCGGCATGTCCTCGAGCAGCCGCCCGTCGAGGGTGGTGCGGAAGTGCTGGGTGGTCGCATCCCACTCCAGGCGCACGCGGTACCACGTATCCGGCTCGTAGGGTGGCGTGATGGTCCCGCCACTGCCGGGCCAGCGGCGGCTGTGCATGGAGGCCGGCACCCCCAGCTCGTTGGCGAGCGCGACCCACTGGGTCTCGGCGTCACGGTAGCGCGAGGCCAGTTCCAGCAGCGCGTAGCGCACGTCGTAGGGCGGCAGCGACGCACCCTCGGCAAGCAGCTCGCGATCGCGCACGATGAAGTCGGCGACGCGGTCGAGGTTGGAGCCCTCGTAGAGGTCGCAGCCGTTGCGGCGCATGGCCGCCAGGAACAGCAGCCCGTTCTGCAGGCAATAGCTCAGCCATCCCCCCGAGCCGTCGATGTACTCGCCATCGCGGCCGATGCTGGCGGGCAGGATCTTGTCGCGCCAGCAGACGATCTCGGTCTCCAGCCACTCCCGCGCCGCGGGCTCCTCGTAGAGCTGCACCAGCGCGCCCACGGCCGGCGCGGCGTGCGAGACCCAGGTGTGGTTGTTGGCGATGCCGCCCCGATGCCCGGCCAGCTCCTGCTGCGCCAGCCCGCCACGGTAGCGCTGGAAGGTCTCGCCCAGGCGGCGTAGCGCAGCGCGAACCCGCGCGCGCTCGTCCTCGGTAAGTTGGTCGTAGAGCCAGTCGTAGCCGATGGCGAGGCCCATGTACGAGTGAGCCGACTGATTGTCGGCGAGGGCGCTCCTCACGCTCCACTGCTTCCAGGTCGAGTAGTGCAGCAGCCACTGCTTCGCGCGATCGGCGAAGCGCCGGTCGCCGGTGAGCAGCCAGGCCATCGCCAGGGTGGGCACGATGTCGTTGATGGCGTGGCCGGCGTCGTAGAACTCGTAGTGGATGCGCAGGTACTCGGCGGTGTAGTTGCCCTGCTCGTCGCGGGGCTGATCGGGCCCCTCGTCGGGCTCGGGCGGGATGTCGGCGCTCACCACGGCCTCGGCACTGCGCACGATGAGGTCGGCGGCCTGCGACCACGGCTCGGTCGCCGCCAGCTCGCGCAGCCGCGGCAGATCATCGGCGCTGAAGAACAGGTAGGGGTGCTGTCGCGGAGTCTGTAGCAGCGTGTCCACCTCCCCGGCAAGGCCTGGCACGGCGGTGCACGCCACGGCGAGCGCAATGCAGCAGACCTGCCCCGACAATCGAGCCCTCACGGCCGTCATCTCCCATCAGTGGCGCCCCGGACAGGCGACCGGCGACGCAGATGCTTCGCACGCCCCTTCGCCGTCGCACGTCGCCATCCCTCGGCGGGCGGTGGGGAAGCCTGCGTGCAGGTTTCACTCGTGCGTGGAGGATGAGAGCGGCGTGGTGATGAAACATGCGTCGGCGTCAGCGCTCAAGCGATGGAGGACATCATGACCTTCCCGACACTCGACGAGACCTTCCGGATCCAGCGCCTGACCCCGCCCACCGGGCGCGTGTCCATGGTGCTCGACACCGACACCGCCAACGAGATCGACGACCAGTTCGCGGTCGCCTACGCCCTGCTGGCGCCGGAGCGGCTGGAGGTGGAGGCGCTCTACGCGGCGCCGTTCTCGATCACGGACTCCGTCGGCCCCGAGGAGGGCATGGAGCGCAGCTACGAGGAGATCGTGCGCGTGCTGGACCGCATGGGCCGCTCGCCCGAGGGGTTCGTGCTGAAGGGATCGCGGGGCTACCTGCCCGCGGCCGACAGGCCGGTGATCAGCCCGGCGGCGGAGGACCTGGTGGAACGCGCGCTGGCCCCGCGCGAGGGTCCGCTTTACGTGTTGGCGATCGGCGCCATCACCAACGTGGCCTCGGCGCTGCTGCTGGCGCCGGAGATCATCGAGCGCGTCGTGGTCGTCTGGCTGGGCGGTCACCCGCACTCTTGGCACACCGCCATCGAGTTCAACCTGAGCCAGGACCTGCACGCCGCGCGTGTGGTCCTCGACAGCGGGGTCCCCTTCATGCACATCCCGTGCAAGAACGTGTCCGAGCACCTCACGACCACCAGGGCCGAGCTGGAGGCGCACATCGCCGGCCGCAACGCCCTGTGCGACTACCTTCACAAGATCTTCAGCGATCACTCCGATGACCACTTCGCGTGGGCCAAGGTGATCTGGGACATCTCCGCGGTCGCCTGGCTGCTGGACGCGAGCTGGGTGCCGAGCGTGCTCACCCACTCGCCGCTGCTGACCGAGATGAGCACGTGGTCGCTCGACCGCTCGCGGCACCTGATCCGCGAGGCCGTGCACTGCAACCGCAACGCCATCTTCGGCGACCTGTTCCGCAGGCTGGCGGCAGCCGACGCGGCCGGCGGGACTGAGGGATGAGTACGCTGCCGAGCGAGAGGTTCGCCTTCCGCCACCACCTGATTGACACCGACCTGCCCCCGGGGGCCTACGGGCAGACCGCAGCGGTGGACCTCGACGGCTGCGGCCGGCCCGAGTTCATCACCGGCCAGCGTTGCGGGACCATCTTCTGGTACAAGTTCCACGAGCCCGACCGCTGGACGCGGCACGTCCTCGGCGAGGACTCGCCCTCGGATGTGGGCGCCTGCGTGGTGGACGTGGACGGCGATGGGCGGCCCGACCTGGTCACCGGCGGCGCATGGTACCGCAACCCGGGGGACGCCGACGCGCGCTTCGAGCGCTTCGTCTTCGACCCCGAGCTGTCCGGCGTGCACGACGTGGTCGCCGGCGACCTCGACGGCGACGGCCGCCCGGAGATCGTCACCATGTCCGATCAGAACAGCCTGCGCTGGTACCGCATCCCCGACGACCCCCGTGGGCCATGGCCATGCACGGAGATCGGGCCGGCGGTGCACGCGGGGGCCGCGGTGGGCGATGTCGATGGCGATGGCGCGCCGGACGTGGTGCGCACCGACGTGTGGTTCCGCAACGTGCGCGGCGACGGCAGCGAGTGGGTCGCGGTCGAGATCGGCCCCAGCACCCCGCCGCCGGAGGACTTCCGGCCGCCGTTCGCGTTCAACGCCACCAAGAGCGTGGTCTGTGACATCAACGGCGATGGCCGCAACGACATCGTGTTTGTGGACGCGGAGATCCCCGGCGGAAGAGTCTGGTGGATGGAGAACCTCGATGGCGATGGGCGGCGCTGGCGGCGGCACGAGGTGCCCAACGGCGATCCGGTGCGCCGGGGGGCGTACCACTGCCTGCACGTCGGCGACCTCGACGGTGACGGCGATCTCGACATCTTCACCTGCGAGATGGAGGCGGTGGGCGGCGAGGCGGCGCCGCGCTGGTACATCTGGGAGAACCTCGACGGCGTCGGGGGCGCGTGGCAGGAGCATGTGATCCTCGACGCCAACCTGGGCGGCCACGAGGTAGTGGTCGCCGACTTCACCGGCAACGGCCTGCCCGACCTGATCGGCAAGCCGTGGCGTCCGCGGGAGGAGAACGCCCTGGGCGGGCGCATGTTCGTGGTGTTCCTCGAGAACGTATCGGGGCAATGAGAACGACTGCGTGCCCGCCGCGGCCTACTCCACCGCCGTCAGCCCGCGCAGCCACAGCGAGTTGACCACCTCGGTGTCCTCGACCGCAGCGGTGCCGTCACCCACCATCACCGTGCTCACCAGGTCCATGTCCAGCACGCCGTTGGGGTCGGACTCATTGTCGCCGAGATTGAGGCTCGAGACCGGGATGGTCAGCGTCTCCCAATCGCCCGTCGCCTCCAGGGGCACGGTGGCGTAGTAGCTGGCCTTGTTCTGCTCGCCCGCGCCCCATCGCTCCTCCACGCTGATGATCAGCGTCGCCGGGCTGTTGGTGATCGCCTGCAGGCGGATGGCGCCCATGCCCGCGAGCGCGCCCGGTCGCACGAGGTGCATGATGGCGAACAGCGTGCGCGGCGGGACCGTGTAGTCAACGCGCAGCGCGAACGTCCCGTCGGGCTGCTCCTCGGAGACGGCGGTCACGTCCTGGCCACCGATGCACGCGAAGCCGCGCAGCGGAGGCGCGTAGTGGCCGATGGTCACCCCCGGACCCTCCTGGGCGGGAATCTCGGGCGCCCGCGCGAGCAGGCGGAAGTCGTCCAGCCACAGCGTCTGCTCGTCCGGCGGGGTGACATGGAACAGCGGCGTGCTCTCCGCCACCGTGCGCAGGAAGCCGTCGGCATCGAGGAGGGTGACCGCGTTGACCAGCCCCGGGTCCAGCACACCGTTGGGATCAACCGGACCGTTCATGTCCGGAATGAACTCGTCCAGGGGCAGCTTGTATTCATGCCACGCTCCGGCGGCACACCAGAGCATGCAGTTGTAGCGCGGCCCCTCCGGCCCTTCGCTGAGGTTCACCACTATCGGAGTTGACAGCGCGGTCGCGATGGCGAACGACACCCCGCGCAGGTCGTCGAACGGGTCGGGCAGCGGCACCACCAGGGCGCCCGGAAAGCCCCGGCCCGTTCCGCCCGGAGTCACAGCCGCCTGTGGATAGTCCACCCGCAGCGACCGCCGGCCGTCGAACACGACGTCGGGGTCATCGGTGGTGCCGAGTGTCGCCTCCGAGTCCGGGCACACGATGCCCTCAGTATCCTGCTCGAAGTCCAGCAGCAGCAGTGTATCGTCCTGTTGCGTCCACGCGAAGCTGCACAGCCAGGTGGTCATCACTGCAGCGATCACGAGATGCCGCATCATCGGCTCCCTTCGCGCACAGGCACCCCCGGCACGGCGGACTGCCCGCGCTCGCCCTCTCCGGTGCATTGCAGGCGCCCCGCGTGCCACCTTGTGCCGGTATCTACGCAGGCCCCGGCTCGCGGGTTGCACTTCCCCGCCTCGGCCGCGTCGCCCGTCGTGACCGGGCGGCCATCAGCCTCCGTCACCGACCAGGTCGCGCGTCTCGACCAGCTTCCAGCTCTCGCCGCCGTCGGGCGACATGATCATCGCCCGGCGATTGCCCCAGTGGTCATTGCGGTAGAACCAGTGCGTGGACCAGTAGTCGTACGAGATGAACAGCCGCCCGGTCCGGTCGATGGTCAGGCGGTGGTAGAAGATGCTGTACTCTGAGAAGGCGGCGCGCACCAGCACCCGGGGCTCCTCCCACGGCTGCCCGGGGCGCTTGCGCTGGTAGGCCAGCGTGGCGTGGGTGCTGTTCGGGAAAGGCTCACCCGAGCGCCACAGCCGGAAGACCACGTGCAGCGTGCCGTCAGGTCCGCAGACGAAGCCGATGTACGTCATGTTCAGGCCTTCGCCCGCGCTCACCGGCTCGGTCCAGCCGCCGCCCGCGTCGTTGGGCTGCAGCGAGCGCGCATACTGGAACGGCCGGCCGTGGGTACCCACGAGCAGGTGCAGATAGCCATCGCCATCCATGGTGATGCTCGGCGAGTTGTGGACGTCATTGGCGGGCGGGCCGTAGCCGATCAGTGTCGGCTCACCCAACCGGCCGGTCTCGCGGTCAAACGTGACGCAGTAGGTGGGCACGCCCGGCACCTCGACCTGCGGATCGGTCGCCTCGCCCCACGCCACGTGGACCTTTGTGCCGCGCGAGACCACCGACGAAGGGATGCCCGAGTGCGCCGACAGTCCGATGCAGGCCCGGGTGATCAGGATCGGCTCACCGATCTCGAGGCGGCCATCGACCTTGCGGGGCACGAACAGCTCGAGGTCGTTGAGGCTGCGCCAGCGCAGGTTCGGGTCGCGGGCGGTGCGCCGGAAGCGCACCAGCGGCGGCGGGCCTTCGGGGAGGTTGTGCCCGGAGAACTGCTCGATGTCCATCCCGCCGCGGCTGCCGGGCAATTCGTAGGCCGTGAAGGTCCGCCCACCGTCCTGCGAGTGCAGCAGCGCGTTGTGACCCGCGCACACCGCCGTCAGGTAGAGGTCGCCATCACGGTCGAAGGCGATCTTGGTCGAGGTCAGACCGACACGACTGCCCTCGAAGGCGTCGGGGCGAGAGGTTACCGCGTCCTGCAGGTCAATGCGCGTCCACCGCCCGTCGCGCCAAGTGGCCAGGTCGCCACCGATGCGCATGAACGGCTCGTTGTCCGGACTGAAATAGACCTGGTACTCGGTGGGGTAGTCGGGCAGGTAGCCGAACTGCTCGTTCTCGTGCTCATAGGGACGCAGCTCGATGGGCATGTCGAGCAGACGGGTGGCGGGCGCGTCGCCGGGCATGGCGATCAGTGTCGAGTAGGTCGTGACCTCAGGCGTGTCGGCCGGTGTCACCCGCACGTGGCACAGGTGCGGGCCCTCGCTCTCGGGGATGGTGTAGCGAACGGTGACGGGCGTGCGGCCCCGACCGTCCAGCGTCACCCGCGCGGGCGAGATGTCAACCGGCCACTCGCCAGCGGGGAACTCGAGGCTCAGCGCGAATTCGCGCTCGGTCAACGCGTTGTTCTGCACCTGCAGGTCGATCTCGCCCCGGGTGCCGGGCTCACCGTAGACCGTCCGCCGGTAGGGCGTGAGCAGCCAGCGGTTCTCGATGAACGGGAACCACGAGGCCGGCTCGGGTGACCAGTAACAGGCGTTGTAGATAGGCTCGGCGTCGCCCCAGCGGGTGAGCCCGTCAACGTTGACGGTCGCGCGCGCAGCGGGGAAACGCAGCTCCCACGGGATGGCGTCGCGATGCTCATCGGCGGGCGCAGTCCACGCCGCGTTCCCGTCCGCGTCCGGGGTGAGCGTGCCCAT
>CAZTZN010000001.1:46699-100555 GCA_964617715.1 uncultured Armatimonadia bacterium
ATGTTCAGCGCGTAGATGCCGGGGCGATCGACCTGCGCGCGCAGCGTGGCGGTCACGGGCGGCCCCAGGCCACTGCCCACCGCCGCACCATCATCGGGGATAAACTCCTCGGCCAGCACCCGCCGGTCGGGTCCGACGAGTATCGCGCGCAGCTCGCTCGTGGTATTGCGCGCGTTGCGGTCGCGCTTGACCACCTCGACAACCAGCTCCCCGGGCTCGGCCAGGAAGTACACGCCGCCGCACCCACCGATGAGCGGCTCGAACTCAGGCTTGGCCATGGCTGTCTCCTCCGCCGGCTGAGCGGCGCAGTACCGGGACGTGGCACATACCAGCAGGACAAAGGCAATTCCGACCGACCTCGCAGGCATGATGGCGCTCCTCATCCGCCGTTCGCACCCATGACAATACTCCCTTCGCGACATGCAGACGCGCATCCTGCCACGACCACGCGCCGCAAGCCATCGCGCGGCATATCGCGCGGGATCGGCACCAACGAGATCTCCCCCCGGGATTGCCCGGGATGAAGCTCAGGTGCTGCGTGGCGCCGGTCGCCACCGCCAGGCAATTGGCGTCCTCGTCGCCGGGGCCGAACTCGCGCATGGGGTGCGGCCGCATGACCGCCGACGGCCGCGGGGGCTGTTGTCCGTGCGGAGCGCGCACCCGCGGGCAGGCCCTCAGGCCCACGGGGGGGAAGTTGCCCGCAGAGCCGGACCCCGGAGGTGCGCCCATGGCGCTGCGCAAGCTTGAGGAGGTCGTCATCTACCACGATGACGAGTGGTACTCGACCTTCCCGTCGCTGGTGCGGCTGGGCGACGGTCGCCTGCTGTGCGGCTTCCGGCGCACGCCTGAGCGCCGAGAGGGAGGGACGATCGCATGTTCCGATTGATGGTCGTGAGCGTGGGGATGGCGCTGGTAGCCATGCCGGCTGCGGCCGACGGCGGCGAGTTCGTGATCGCCGAGGACGGTCAGGCGCGGGGGGTCATCGTCCACCCCGACCGCTACCGGTCCCAGCACGAGGCCACCGCCGTGGAGGAGCTGGCCGACTACCTGGGACGCATCACCGGCGCCACCTTCGAGGTGGTCGCTGAGTCCGATGCCCCGGACGGGCCCCAGATCCACGTCGGCTCTACGCGCGCCGCGGGCTACCGGCAATGGCGCCTCGAGCGTGATGGCATCGACATCGACGGCTTCGCGATGGTGATTGAGCCCGAGCGCATCGTCCTCATCGGGCGCATGCACCACGCCACTGAGTTCGCGGTCTACCGCTTCCTCTACCGCTTCTGCGGCGTGCGCTGGTACATGCCCACGGACCTGGGCACGCACGTGCCCCACTCGCCCACGCTGACCATCCCGTGCGGCGAGACGGTCGAGGAGCCTGCGATCCTGTCGCGCCTGTGGAGCGGCGTGTCGATGTACGATGGAGGCCGCTGGGAGGCCCACAACCTGTGCCGGGGCCGCTTCTCCTTCCACCATGCGCTGCTGCGGCACATGAACGTGGACGGCCTCTACGACCGGCATCCCGAGTGGTTCCCGGTGCGCCCCGGCGACAGCGATGACCGGCGCTACCGGCCGAGCGGCCCCGCCGACCACTCCTGGCAGCCGTGCATGACCGAAGAGCCACTCATGGACTGGCTCGCCGAGCGCTTCATCGCCTACTTCGACGCCAACCCGAACGCCACGTCGGTGTCCATCGGCGTGAACGACTCGGACTGGTCGGGCTACTGTCACTGCAGCGAGTGCCGCAGGTGGATGAAGACCGACGTGCTCTCCCAGCACGGCGACCCGGACTACTCCGACCTGTTCTTCCACTTCGCCAACGGCATCGCCGAACGCGTAGCCGCGAAGTACCCGGACAGGTACCTCGGTTGCCTGGCCTACCACGCCAACGAGAACCCGCCGAGCTTCCCGGTGCACCCGATGATCATCCCGTATCTGACCAACGATCGCGGCGAGTGGTACGACCGCGACTTCCGGCGGCGCGACCTCGACTGGATCCGCGCCTGGCGCGCGGTCTGCCCCTCGGTGGGCGTGTACAGCTATGACTACGGCAGCCAGTACATCATCCCGCGCCTCTACCCGCACGTGCACGAGGAGTTCATCAAGTTCCTCGACGCGCAGGGCGTGAAGGGCTGGTACTCCGAGATCTACAGCCGCTGGTGCCAGGACGGCCCCAAGGCGTGGATCGCCAGTCAGCTCCTCTGGGATCCCGACCAGGACGCCGATGCACTGCTCGATGACTTCTGCCGGGGCATGTTCGGGGCCGCCGCGGGGCCAATGCGCCGCTACTTCGACCTGTGCGAGCGCGTGTGGATGACCCAGCCGGGGGAGGGCCAGTGGTTCCGCTACTACTACAAGATCGAGCAGCTTGCGCTCTACCCTGATGAGGTCTGCCGTGAGGCTGAGGGCTACCTGGCGCAGGCCGCCGAGGCCGCCGATTCGGACCTGGCGCGCGAGCGCGTGGACATCTTCGCGAAGGGCTTCCGTCTCACCCGGCTCTACTCGGACGCGTGGCATGCCGCGCGCGCGGTGCGCATGCCGGCCGCGCCGGACGCCGACCTGGAGGACATGATCGCGCCGGCCATCGCGGCCGTGGCCGGCGACCGCGAGCGCGAGGCGCTTGAGGCCTGGATGGCTGAGGCCGGCCCCATCTTCAGGCCCGCCGCCTCCTTCAGCTCGCGTGCATACGGCGGGCCGACCACCTCACTGGCGGTGCTGATGACCACGCTGGCCCGCTATCAGGGCGCCAACGACCGGGAGGCCATCGAGCAGATGCTTGCCCGGCTGGAGGCCGAAGCACCCGAAAGCGCTCCGACCGCAGCGGCGCGCTACGCCTTGCAGGCGCTGAAAGGCACGCCCCCCGACAACCTGGCCAGCAACCCGGATTTCGAGACCCTTCAGGGCGCGGCCGGCTCCGAGGCGGGCGTGGGTTGGCAGGCGGAGGGCGCGCCCCCGGGCTGGTCCACCTGGCAGGGCTCGAACAGCAGCGGCGAGTGCCTGTGGCTGCGGGAGGGCGACAACCGTTTCGTCGCGCTCAAAGGCGTGGTCAACGGCGTCTTCCTGCAGAACATCCCGGTGACGCCGGGCAGACGCTACCTGCTCGCCTGCGACTTCCGCGGCAGCATCGGCGAGGGAGTCAGGGCCCAGATCCAGATGGCCTGGCGAGACGAGCAGGGCCACTGGACCGCCGAAGACCAGCGGCGCAGCGTCAGCTTCCCGAACGGTGAGTTCGCCTACTGGCTGCGCACCGCGATGGTCACCACTGCGCCCCGCAGCGCCGCCACCGGTGTGCTCATGCTCTCCAGCACCGACCAGGTCGGGGACGGGCAGATCGCGTACGACAACGTGCTGGTGGTCGAGCTGCCCTGATACCTGTGCACCACCCACATCTCGGATCGGGGACATGGCGGCACAGGGTGTGCGGCGCGCCCGTCGCCTGCCGTTACCGTTGGGGGCGCTGCATCACCGCGCGGCCCGCGTTGGTCTCCTGCGGCAGAGCGAAGCAGCCCTCCTGATCGCGCAGCCGATGTGCGTGCTGCGTGGCCCAACGCACGGGGGGCGGATTCTCTACCTGAAGATCGCGCGCGCCTGGCCGCCCTGGAACTTCACGTGGCCGTCGAGGTAGCAGACGTTGATCGATGACCTGTGCGAGCCGTGCAGAGTCACCCCGTGCTGCACCCGCGTGAGCTTACACCACGGGTCGCTCCACAACCAGCACATGGGGTCCCACATCTCGGTCATCACCCGCGGCTGGTCACCACGCGCGCGCAGGAAGCCCCAGGAGATCCATGTGTTGAAATCCGGCTTGCCGGGCGTCACGGTGCCGGGCACACGGTCGTAGCTGAAGCAGTAGTAGCCGATGTTGCCCGCCGCCCGGTTGGCCTCAGTGGGCGTGTAGTCCGTCATCCACGCGGCAGTTCGGGCGATCGAGGGGCAGTAGAGCACGTTCATGTTGCGCACGTACGGGTCGATCTGCCGGAGCAGCCGCCGATGCGTGGTGCTGGAGTTGCAGGCATAGTAGTCGCACGGCAGCAGTTCATCGTGGTCCTGCGAGTACATCTTCGAGGCCAGGCCGAGCTGGCGCAGGTTCGACGTGCACGAGGCGCGGCGGGCCTGCTCGCGCGCCCGTGCGAATACGGGGAACAAAATCGCGGCCAGGATCGCGATGATGGCGATGACCACGAGCAGCTCGATCAGCGTGAAACCACGTCTCACCGACATTCTCCTCCCATCCGCGCCGGCCTGTCTGTCACCCATCGGCCCTGTGCGGCGCGCGCCATGCCCGGTGCCGGCGGCCGACGAGCCGAAGCCTGCGCCACGATACACACCCACGAGCTTCGCCGCATGCACCTGTGCGTCCTGCTTTCGGGAGGTGTCGGCGGGCGCGCCGCAGAAGAGTGTCTACACGCGAGATTCCGGACGCGCCGCATGGGGGATGCCGCCATGGCCACCACCCGCGGACGACACGGCCTCACCCGCAGCATCATGCGTACCGCCGCTACCGCCGTGCTCGCGGCGCTGGTAGCATACGCCGCCGCCGATGACTGGCCCACCTTCCGCCACGACAACGCCCGCAGCGGCCGGACCACCGACAGCGTTGTGCCGCCGCTGCACATGCGGTGGGCCCTCCGCCAGGCCTATCCGCCGCAGCGTGTCTGGGCCGGCCCCCGCGACGAGCCCGTTGAAGGCAACTGGGAGAAAGACCGCGTTGCCTTCGATGCCGCCAACCAGGTCGCGGTGGTAGGCGGCTCCGTCTTCATGTCGTCCTCGGGCGACAGCAAGCTCTACTGCTTCGACGCGCAGACCGGGCGCGTGCGCTGGCAGTTCATCGCGGGCGCTCCGGTGCGCCTGGCCCCGACGGTGGCGGACGGCCGCGTGTACTTCGGCGCCGATGACGGCCATGTGTACTGCCTGCGCGCCGACGACGGGACGCTGGTGTGGAGCGTCGCGGGGGGGCCGGCGGATGACCGGCTGATCGGAGCGGGCCGCATGGTATCGCGCTGGCCGATCCGCACCGGGGTGCTGGTCGATGGCGACACCGCCTACTTCGGCGCGGGCGTATTCCCGCATGAGGGCGTCTACATCTGCGCCGTCAACGCCGCCGACGGCGGCCTGCTCTGGTGCAATGACACCACTCCGACCGCAGCCGACCGCGGATTGCTCGGCGGTCCGGGTGGTGATGAGCTGTCCCCGCAGGGCTACCTGCTGGCCTCCGAGAGCCGCCTGTTCGTGCCCTCGGGGCGCGCGCTCCCCGCGGCCTTCGACCGCAAGGATGGCCGCAAGCTCTTCCAGTCGCACGACAGTTGGCGCAGCAGCGGCCTGGTCGGCGGCACCTTCGCCGTGCTCGCCCGCGATCACATCCTGGTCGGGGCCAATCAGGCGGTCGGCTACGACCAGGAGACCGGGCGCGGCGGTTTCGCCTGGTTCCCCTGTCGGCGGATCGTCGTCACCGACGACGTCGCGTACATGACCACCGACACGGTCCCGACCGACACCGGCGGCCCGGCGCTGGAGGCGCAGGTGCAGTGCGTGAGCTTCGAGTCCTACGCCGAGGCCACCCGCAACAGGCGCGCCACCCAGCGTGAGATCACGGCCCTGAGTCGGCAACGGTCCACCACCCAGACGACCCTCAACGCCGAGAAGGCCAAGCCCGAGGACCAGCGCGACGCCGCGCGGATCGCTGAACTCACCGCCCAGATCGACGAGATCGCCGCCAAGCTCGAGGCCGCGCAGACGCGGCTGCAGGAGATCACCAACCAGACCCTGCAGGCGCAGGTGCAGTGGCGTACGCCCACCAGTTGCGCATCCAGCCTGATCCTCGCCGGCGACCTGCTCATCGCCGGTGGGCCGGACCTCGTGGTCGGCTACGACACCGCCACCGGCGACGAGCGCTGGCGCGCCGAGATCGAGGGTGAAGCGTACGGCCTGGCCGCCGCCGACGGTGCCCTCTACGTCAGCACCGATGCCGGCATGCTCTACTGCTTCGCGTCGGGCGAGGGCGATCCCGGGCCGGTCATCGAGCAGCAGCCGGCCGGGAACGTCTTCGCCACCGACGGACCACAGGCACAACTCTACCGCGAGGCCGCCGACACCATCGTCAGACTGTCGAAGGCGAGCCGCGGCTTCTGCCTGGTGCTGGGGGTCGAGACCGGACGGCTGGCCTACGAGCTGGCCCGGCGCACCGAGCTGACCATCTATTGCCTCGAGCCCGACGCCGCCAAGGTGCAGGCCGCGCGCGCGGCCCTGGACGCCGCCGGAGTCTACGGCGGCCGCGTCTTCGTTGACCGCGGCGACTTCGACGATATCCCGTACTCCAACTACTTCGCGAACCTCATCGTCTCTGAGCGCCCGCTGCACCGGGGAGCGCTCCCCGAGGTAACCGCCGACCTCGTGCGCAAGCTCAAGCCGTGCGGCGGCATGGTGTGCGTCGGCGCGCCGGCGGGAGAGCCGGGCGGAGCGGCGCTGGCGGGCTGGCTGGCCGAGTTCGGACTGGGCGAGCCGAAGACCAGCCCCGACGGGCGCTGGGCGACGCTCGTGCGCGGGGCACTGCCCGGCGCGGGGAGCTGGACGCACCAGTACGCCGAGCCCGGCAACACCGCCTGCGGCGATGACGACGTGCGCTGCCCGCTCGGGCTGCTGTGGTACGGCGACCCGGGCCCGGACAAGATGATCAGCCGCCACGCGCGTAGCGTCGCCCCCCTGTCGATCGACGGCCTGCTGCTGATGCAGGGCAATAACGTGGTCATGTGCTACGATGCTTACAACGGCACGCGCTACTGGGAGCGCGAGATTCAGGGCGCCATGCGCGGCGCCATGCACAGCCGCGCGAGCAACATCTGCTGCAACTCCCGCTACATGTTCGTGGCGGTGGGCGCACAGTGCCTGCGCCTCGATGTGCATACCGGCGAGACCACGGCCACCTTCGACCAGCCCGGCCTCGGGACGGATGAGACACCCGGGTGGGGCTGGATCGCCGCCGTCGGCGACCTGCTCTACGGCAGCACCGGCGTGGACAGCATCCACAGCCGGCGCATCTTCGCCCTCGACGCCGAGAGCGGCGCACCACGCTGGGTCTACGAGGGCACGCGCATCACCGACAACACTATCGCCGTGTCCGATGGCCGGCTCTGCTTCGCCGACGCGGTTGAGCTGAGCGATGCCCAACGCCGGCAGGCGACCGCCGAGAGTGGTGGCGACCCGGAGAGCGCGGATGTGCGCATGGTGGTGTGCCTGGACGCCGCGACCGGGGCCAAGTTGTGGGAGCGGCCCATCGACCTCACCGACTGCGGCGGCGAGCGCGGTGTGCTCATGGCCATGAGCCACGACGGTGTTCTGGTGTTCAGCGCCGCCCACTGGGACGGTCATTACTGGACCCAGTTCCTCAGGGGTGACTTCGGCAACCGGCGCGCGGTGGCACTCGATGCGCGCAACGGCGCCCTGCTCTGGCACCAGCGCCTGGGCTACCGCATCCGTCCGCTGATCATCGGCGACCAGTTCATCGGCGAGCCCTGGTCGTACGATCTGCACACCGGCGAGCAGCGCATGTGCACCCACCCGATCACCGGCGAGCAGGTCCCCTGGCAGTTCGAGCGGCCCGGCCATCATTGTGGCTGCATCTCCGGAACCGAGAACATGCTGCTCTTCCGCTCCAGCTTTGCCGGCTACTACGACCTGATCAACGACTACGGCAGCGCGCACTTCGGCGCCCAGCGGCCCGGCTGCTGGATCAACTTCATCGCCGCCAACGGCCTGGTGCTGATGCCTGAGGCGAGTTCCGGCTGCCAGTGCCTCTACGCCGTGCAGTGCAGCCTCGCCTTCGAGCCGGTTGACGAGCCGCGCACCTGGGGCATCTACAGCGTCGCCGGAGAGCAGACGCCGGTGCGCCATCTGGCCCTGAACCTGGGCGCACCCGGCGACCGGCGCGCCGACGATGGCGTGCTGTGGCTGTCCTGGCCGCGGCCGTGGTCGCGCATGCAGTTGCGGCCTGAGCTGAGAGTCGCCCTGCACGAGGGCGGTGACTACTTCTCCCGGGACACGCGGCTGGTCCGGGTAGAGGGCACCGAGACGCCCTGGCTCTACGCGTCGGGGATTCGCGGCCTGCAACGCCTGACCATCCCCCTGATCCAGCGTGGCGATGCGCCGGCCGCGTACACGGTGCGCCTGCACTTCCTCGCCCCCGCGCAGGCCGGGGCCTCGCCCCCCTTCGACATCACGCTTCAGGGCGAGACCGTCGCCCAGGCCGTGAACCTGCCAACGGAGGCCGGTGGTCCGGACCGGCCGCTGGTCCGCGAGTTCGGCCCGGTGCCGGTGCGCGACGAGCTGGAGATCGGCCTGCTGCCGCGCGTCGCCGAACCCACCGCCGACAGCGCGCCGCCGCTGTGCGCCATCGAGCTGGCGCGGGTGCCGCTGCCGGGGATGGATGCCGCGTTGCAGACGCCACAGGCGCCGCTCGAGCGCTACAACCTGGGCTACTGGCTGGCCGACACGCTGCGCAGTGCCACCGGCGCCGACCTCGCGCTCATCCCCGATGACACCATCTGGCTCGAGGGCGACGCGCTCGCGACCGGCGACCTGACGCTGGGCAAGTTGCTTGCGCGCATCACCGACGCCCGGCTGGTGCGCCACGAGGTCACCGGCGCGCAACTGCTCGCGTATTTCGCGAACCCCCGCATCGCCGACCGCCTCAACCCGCTCAGCCACAGCCGCGCCTCGGACGAGCCCAACGCATTGTATTACTCCGGCTTCGAAGTCACCTGCGGCGCCGACGGGCGCGGTGTGACCGTGGCCCTCGATCCGGCGAGGCGGTACACACTGGTGAGCGTCTGCCCCTTCAACGAGCCGGGCGCGAGCGGCCCGCCTGATGCACAGGCGGCGGTCCGGTATGCCGCCATCCCGTCGCTGCAGACCGAAGCGACGGCCGTCCTCGAGCAGACCACGTGGGATGTGCTGGAGGCGCTCGGGCCGGCGGGCATCAGCCTGTCGCGCCGCTTCGCCGAGCCGCCTGAGATCTGGCGCACGTGGCTGGCGCGCGCCGAGGAGGAGATGGGCTATCACCTGAGGCAGTGGCCCGAGGATCTGCCGACGGTGACCATCGACGCGAGCGCCGACGCCTCGGTTCGGCGTTCGGCGCCCGACAGCAACTACGGCGGCGACGCGCTCTTGCCCACGGACGGTGGCAATCGGGAGATGGGCGACGCGTCCCATTCTCTGGCCTACCTGCGCTTCCCACTGGAAGTGCCGGGGCGCCCGGTGATGGCCAGGCTGCGCCTGCGCACCCACGATGGCAGCAATTCACAGAGCGCGGACGCGGGCGACGTCCGAGTGGTGGAGGACGCGTGGGAGGAGACCGCGATAACGTACAACGACCGGCCGACACCCGGTGAGAAGGTCGGCGCGCTGGGCGCGGTTGAGCTGGGGCAGGTCAGCGAGCGGGTGCTGCTTATTGACCTGCGCGGGCGCAGCGAGGTGTCGCTGGCGATCGTGCCGACGTCCACCGACGCGGCCACCTTCCGGTCGCGCGAGAGCGACGACCCGCCGCAGTTGATCGTGGCATATGAGCCGGAATGAATGTCGGTCTCAAAGGGCGAGCGTAGCGATGCGCCTGACGCGGGCCACACGCACAATCACCGTGATCGTGACGGCGCTGGCGGCCGCAGGAGCGCTTCAAGCCTGCGACACGCCGGTGTACCAGTACTCCATGTATGAGTGGCGCCCCGACCGCTACGAGGTGCGTTACTTCTACCGCGCCGGCGAGCAGTCCGCCGCCGACGCCGCGGCCAACGACTGCCTGCGCGCGGCGAATCTCGCGAACCTGAGTTTCCACGCCGTCGAGGTGGCCGCCGATGGCACCGTGGCCCGGCAACACGCGACGGCATGGCGCGGGCACCGCACGAGTGAGCTGCCGCTGCACGTAGTAAGCGCTCCCGGCCACGGCCCGATCTTCGCCGACCGACTCGACGCCGCCGCGGCTGAGCAGCTCGTAGACTCGCCCGGGCGCCGGGAACTCGCCGGCGAGCTGAGCGCGGGACGGGCGGGCGTACTGGTGGTGCTCCTCGACCCGGCCGCGGGTGACGGCGAGCGCGTGTTGCAGGTTGCGCGTGACGCGGTCGCCGAATCTGCCGACGGCGAGCGGCGCGTGGGCCTGGTCAGCGTGGATCGCACCGACCCCGCCGAGCAGTGGCTGGTGCGCCAGCTCCTCGTTGTCGAGGATGACCTCACCGACATCGCGGGCTCGATGGTCTTCGGCGCCTTCGGGCGCGGGCATGTGCTGCCGCCCTTCGTGGGCAAGGGGGTGACGCCGCAGGGCATGCGCGACCTCATCGCCTTCATCCACGGCCCGTGTGCGTGTGAGCTGAAGACGGCGAACCCGGGCCTCGACCTGTTGATGAGCTGGGACTGGGACGGACGGCTGCCGCAGTGGGCCACCGCGTCCGCTACCCAGCCGGGTTTCGTGCTCTTCGATTTCACCGCCGAGCCCGACGAGGGCACGCCGGACCGGGCCGCCCCCGTCGATCCGGCCCCCCCCGACCGTGAGTCCGCCGACCCACCGGTTACCGACCCCGCGCAGTTGCGTACCGACTCGGGGGGCGCGGCCGGGCCTCGATCGGCACACACCACGACACAGCCTGCGCCCGTGCGCGTGACGCCGCCGGCCGCGACCGTCGAGCCCCCGCCACGTACCCGGCCGGCCAACGCCGCCTCCGACGCATCCGCCCCAACACCACCGCCGGCCCCTGAGCCTGAGCAGCCACCGGCCGCCGCGACGCCGGACACCGCACCGCAGTCCGCGCCACCGAGCACGCCTGCCGCGCAGCCGCCTCGGCTGGTCGCGCGCGTGCCCGACCTGCCCACCGCCGGCCAGGCGCGGCTGGCGAATCGACTGCCGGCCGAGGAATCGTCGTTCGCAGCAGTGCTGGCGCTGCGGCTGGGCCTGACGCTGCTGGCCGTCCTGGTGGTGGCGGTCGCCGGGCACCTGGTGCTCAGCCGCGCGGGCGGACCGGAGTCTGACGCTGATGTCGCAGGCTCGGGCGACGACACGTGAGGGTGGACCGATGCTGCTGCGCATGATGCTGGCCGAGATCGCACATCGCAAGGGCAACTTCCTGTCGGCGCTGATCGCAGTGGTCGCGGCGGTGGCCATCGCCGTGGGGGTCGTGACCGTCTGCGACGCCTCCCGGCGGGAGACCGTGCGGCTGATGCGGAACATGGGCTTCAACCTGCTCATCGTCCCCGAAGGCACGGACATGGCCGACTTCTGGAGCCGCAGCTTCGCCCAGGGGGAAATGCCCGAAGACTACGTCTACCGGCTGTCGGACTCGGGCCTGATGACCATCCGGCACCTGGTGGCCCGCCTGCAGAAGCGCATCGTCTGGCAGGGCCGCGACGTGCTCCTGACCGGCGTGCTGCCGGAGGTGGCGATGAAGGGCCGCCCGCCGAAGTCGCCCATGGGCCTCGATATCGAACCCGGCACAGCCTACGTCGGCCGGCACATCGCCGACAGCGCCGGCATCACCGTCGGCGATGAGATCGACGTGCTCGGCCACCGCCTGCGTGTTGTCGCGGTTCTCAAGGAGCAGGGCAGCGTCGATGACATTCGCATCTACGGGCACCTGCACGACGTCCAGGAGATGCTCGGCCGCCCGGGCCGTATCAACGAGATCGAGGCCCTGCAGTGCCTGTGCGGAGGCACGCGGACGCTGGCCGGCATTCGCGATGACGTGCGTTCGGCGCTGCCCGGCGTCGAGGTGACCGAGGTGCGTTCGATCGCCATCGTCCGTGCCGAGACCCGCAAGATGGTCGAGCGCTTCGCCGGCGTGCTCATCCCGGCAGTGGTGCTCATCGCCACCATCTGGGTGGGCTTGAGTGCCATGCGCAACGTCAACGACCGCCGCACTGAGATCGGTGTCCTGCGCGCGCTCGGCGTCGCCTCGCAGCCGATCGCCGCCCTGTTCCTGATGAAGATGACGCTGATCGGGGTCATCGGCGCGGTGGTCGGCTGGGCGGTGGGCACCGCGGTCGCGGTACACTACGGCACCGACATCTTTCCGCACACCGCCAAGTCCATCGCGCCGCTCTACGGGCTGCTGGGCTGGGCGGTGGTCGGCTCTGCGCTGCTGTGCCTGGTCGCGAGCTGGCTGCCCGCGATGTCCGCGGTCATGCAGGACCCCGCGGAGGTGCTCTCGGAGGAGTGACGATGATCGTCCTCGAGGGGGTCAGTAAGGTCTATCACGGCACCAACGGCGAGGTGCGCGCGCTCGACGACGTCAGCCTCACGGTGGCGCCGGGCGAGTTCGTGGCGGTGCGCGGCCCCAGCGGCTGCGGCAAGAGCACACTGCTGCTGACCGTCGGGGGCATGGTGCGACCCACGACCGGCACCGTCACCATCGAAGGCCGCGATCTCTACGCGCTCAGCCATGCCGAGCGCGCCCGCCTGCGCGCCGACCGCATCGGCTTCGTCTTTCAGATGTTCCACCTGGTGCCCTACCTGAACGCGCTTGACAACGTGCTGCTGCCCGTTCTGGCCGGGATGCGGCCGGACCGTGAGCAGGCGGTTGCGCTGCTCGAACGCCTCGGGATGGGCGAGCGCA
The DNA here is from genome assembly GCA_964617715.1 of uncultured Armatimonadia bacterium. GTDB lineage: Bacteria > Armatimonadota > Zipacnadia > Zipacnadales > UBA5352 > JALGVA01. The sequence goes on from CAZTZN010000001.1 coordinate 59,284, forward strand.
TGCACCACCGGCCGCCCGAACTGAGCACCGGCGAGCGCCAGCGCGTCGCCCTGGCGCGCGCGCTGATCAAGCAGCCGGACATCATCCTCGCCGACGAGCCGACCGGCAATCTCGACCCTGAGAACGCGGCGGCGGTGATGGGCTACCTGGCGGACTTCCACCGCGAGGGCGGCACCATCCTGGTGGTCAGCCATGACGCCCTCGCCGAGGCTCACGCCGACCGCGCCCTGCACCTCGAACGCGGCCGGATCGTATGAGACCGATAGCGACATGCCCACCGCCCTCCGAAGGGGGACGCCCCGGATGCACCTACCGACGAAATCCGTGACCCGGCTCATCCTACTCGCATCGGCGCTGGCCTGTGCGGTGTGCTCTTCCTTCGCTGCCGACTGGCCGATGTGGCGCTGCGACGCCATGCACAGCGCGGTGGCCGGCGAGAGCCTGCCCGCCGAGCTGCATCTGCAGTGGGTGCGCGAGCTGCCACGGCTCGACCCCGCCTGGCCGGATGAGCCGCGCCTGCGCTTCGACGTGGCCTACGAGCCCATCGCCGCAGGCGGCATGCTCTTCGTGGCCTCGCCGCGCGCGGACCAGGTGATCGCCCTCGACGCGGCCACCGGCGCGATCCGATGGCGGTTCTTCGCCGGTGGGCCGATCCGCTTCGCCCCGGTGGTCTGGCGCGACCGGCTGTTCTTCGGCTGCGACGACGGCTACCTCTACTGCATCGCCGCCACCGATGGCCGCCTGCGCTGGAAGTTCCTGGCCGGGCCCGCGGAGCGGCTGGTGCTGGGCAACTCCCGCCTGATCTGCACCTGGCCGGTGCGCGGCGCCCCGGTCGTCGCCGACGGCACCGTCTACTTCGCCGCGGGCATCTGGCCTTTCATGGGCATCTTCATCTACGCCCTCGACGCCGAGACCGGCGAGATCATCTGGGTGAACGATGGCCAGGGCGCCGAGTACACCGATCAGCCCCACGGCGGCGCTCTCGCCTTCGGCAGCGTGGCCCCGCAGGGCTACCTGGCAGTCAGCGGAGACCGGCTCATCGTCCCCAACGGGCGCGCCACCCCGGCCGTCTTCGACCGGCACACCGGCGAGATGCGTTTCTTCCGCCACGCCGAGAACAATAAGGTCGGTGACTTCGCCGTTTCGGCCACCGCGGAGTTGTACTTCAACAGCGGCCGCGCCTATCCGCTTGACACCGGAACGCCCTCGGGAGCCCTGGGCGCCGCGCCGGTGCACACCGCCGAGGGCGTGTACACGGTTGAGAATGGCGCGATCGTCGCGTACGATCCGCGTGGCGCGCAGGTCGAGGACTACGAGGACAGCCGCGGGAACCCGCGCAAACGGCTCGCGCTCCGCCGGCTGTGGCGCAGCGAAGAGGGGGCCGCGCGCGTCCACGCCCTCGCCGGCGACCTGCTGCTGTGTGCCGCGGCCGGCGGGATCAGCGCGGTCCGGATCACCGACGCCGAGCCCCACGCCCACGAGGTCTGGCACGACGAGCTGGCCGATGGCGCGGCCTCGATGATCGTCGCGGGCGGCCGGCTCGTCGTCTCGACTCTCGGTGGCCGGTTGCTGTGCTACGGCCCCGAGGAGATCGAGGCGCGCCACTACCCGGCCGAGACTGCGGCGGCCGACACGCCGCGGGACGCCTGGACCGGCCGCGCGGCCGAGATTCTGGAACGCACCGGCACGCGTGACGGCTACTGCCTGTGCCTGGGCGTCGGCGGCGGGCGGCTGATCGAGGAGCTGGCGCGGCAGTCGCAGCTTCACGTAATCGGCATCGACGCCGATGCCGCGAAGATCGATGGCCTGCGCCGGCGCATGGACGCGCTGGGCCTGTATGGCCCGCGTGTGGCGCTCATCGCCGCCGACCCCGCGAGCGTGACGCTCCCGCCCTACCTCGCCGGCCTCATCGTTTCCGAGGCCCCGGCGGGCATCGCTCCTGAGCCGGCCGCGCTGCAGCGGCTGTTCGCGCCGATACGGCCCTACGGCGGCGTGGCCTGCCTGCGCATGTCGCCGCAGGAGCACGCGCGTTTCGCCGCGGCGGTCGCCGCCGACCTGCCCGGCGCCCAGGTCGAGCGCGCGGGCGAGTGGACCCTGCTCCGGCGCTCCGGCCCCCTGCCGGGCGCGGGTGAGTGGACCCACCAGTACGCCGACGCCGCCAACACCGTGGTCTCGCGCGACTCGCTGGTGCGCGCGCCGCTGGGGCTGCTGTGGTTCGGCGGCTCATCGAACGTGGACATCCTGCCCCGCCACGGCCACGGCCCCCCGGAGCAGGTAGTGGGCGGACGGCTGTTCATCGAGGGCCCGAACAGCATCCGCGCGCAGGACGTGTACACCGGCCGCGTGCTGTGGAAACGCGAGCTGCCCGGCTTCGGCCGCGTCTATGACAACACCGCACACCAGCCCGGAGCCAACGCGCTGGGCAGCAACTTCTCCTCCGCCCCCGACGGCGTCTACGCCGTCTGGGATGGTCGCTGCCTGCGCCTCGATCCGGCCACCGGCGCGACCGTCGCCGAGTTCACGCTGCCGCCCGCGCCGGGGGAGGAGCGCCCTCAGGGCTGGGGCTTCGTCAGCGTCTATCGCGACCTGCTCATCGCCGGCGCCAGCCCCATCATCTTCGACGGCGAGCAGCCCATCGGCACCCCGGACAACTGGGACGCCACCTGCAGCGCCCGCATCGTGGCGCTCGACCGCTACTCCGGCGAGGTGTTGTGGAGCTACGACAGCCGCCTGGCCTTCCGCCACAACGCCATCTGCGTCGCCGACGAGCGCCTGTTCTGCATTGACCGCCTGCCCGACGCAGTTGTGGCCAGGATGGCGCGCCGTGGCGAGGAGCCCGAGATCGAGCCGCGGCTGATCGCGCTGGACGTGCGTACCGGCGAGGAGTTGTGGAGCACCACCGAGAACGTCTTCGGCACCTGGCTGTCGTGCAGCGTCGAGCACGGGCTGCTGCTCCAGGCCGGGCGGCCCTCCCGCGACATGCTTCCCGGTGAGCCCGGCGACCGCATGATCGTCTACCGGGTCACCGATGGCGCCGTCGTGTGGGACCGCGCGCACAGCTACCAGGGCCCGCCGCTGCTACACGGCGACACCATCATCACCCAGGGGCAGGCCTTCGGGCTGCTCGACGGCGAGCCCCGCACCCGCCGACACCCGCTCACCGGCGCCGTGGTACCCTGGCGCTGGGAGCGCGCATACGGCTGCAACACCGCCATCGCCAGTGAGGCGCTGCTCACCTTCCGCTCCGGCGCCGCCGGCTTCTACGACCTGGAGAGCGACGGCGGGACGGGGAACCTGGGTGGCTTCAAGTCCGGCTGCACCTCCAACCTGGTGGTCGCCGACGGCGTGCTCAACGCCCCCGACTACACGCGCACCTGCACCTGCAGCTACCAGAATCAGACCTCGCTTGCGCTGGTGCATGACCCGGACGTCGAGCTGTGGACCTTCACCGGCCTCAAGCTGGGCGACGAGCGCATCATCCGCCTCGGCCTGAACCTGGGCGCTCCCGGCGATCGCATGGCCGACAACGGAACTCTGTGGCTTGAGTACCCCGCGACCGGCGGCCCGTCGCCTGAACTGCGAGTCACCCTCGAGCCCGAGCAGCCGCGCTGGTTCCGGCGACACACCTCGCGGATCGCCGGTGACGACCACCGCTGGGTCGGCGCCTCGGGGGCCGAGGGCCTCAGCCGGCTGACCATCCACCTCGGAGGAGATGACGACGGAGAGCGGGCATACACCGTGACGCTCTACTTCAGCGAGCCCGGCGATCTGGCGCCCGGCCAACGCGTCTTCGACGTGGCCCTGCAGGGGCGCACGGTGCTGCGCGGCCTGGATGTCGTGCGGGAGGCCGGGGGCCCGAACCGCGTGATCGCCCGAACCTTCGAGGGCGTCATGGCCGGCGGCGGACTCACCGTCGCCCTCACCCCCGCGGATGGCTCCGCGCCGCCGGTGCTGTGCGGCGTCGAAGTCGTGGCCGAGGAGTGATGACCGCGCGCGGGTGAACGGCGCTCACCACTGCGGCCGGCACTCCCACAGGGCGGCGGTCGAGGGCCCGGTCAACCTGATCGGCGCGGACGCCGTCGGGCAGCATGAGCGGGCATCCACCTGCAGGGCGGGCATGAGCGATCTCTCCTGACCGGCGGCGATGTCACCGCGCCTCAGCGCCGGCGCCCGCACGATCCTCCCCCCGCCGCCCGCGCGCTCCGGCGGGCCGGCTGCCCCGGTCTCACTCGCAGCCGCGGGACTGCCCCGGCTCGACCAGACGCAGGTCCGGGCCGGCCATGCGCGCCCACGCCCGCACCTGCGCGCCCACGTGCCCGTAGCCGATCATCCAGTGATGGCCGATGCCCTCGGCGTGAACCCAGTCGATCAGCTCGTCCGTGGGCCGCGTGAACTGCACGCGCACCGGGTTGCCCGGGAACACCATCCCGGTCGGCAGCGCCTCACCCTCGAGCAGCGCCACCTGGTAGCCGCCCGCGGTCGCGATCACACTGAGCAGCGTCACCGGGCCAGTCCTGGCCGGGAACAATGCGCACACGCCCTGGCCCATCAGGCGCACCGGGGCGAGGGTGATCTCCGACTGCCGCTCGGCGAGGCGGAATGAGCCACTGCCGCAGTGCGTGAAGATGACCGTACCGTCCTCCAGCGGGTTGAGCCAGTCGGTGCAGTGGGTGGGCCCGTCGGTGAGCAGTTGAAGCATGAGCTGCCCGACTGCGCCGTTGACGTCGCCTTCGCACGCGAGCGGGACCCCGTCATCGGCCAGCAGCGAGGCCGCGAGGCAGACGCGGCCCATCAGGTGCGGGTAGCAGCCGACCGTCAGCGCCGCCAGCCCCTCCTGCGACACCAGCTCGCGCAGCGCCAGATAGACGCCCATCGACTCCAGGCCCGCGGTCTCCGCGACCCGGCAGGCCCCGGCCGCCGCGGTCACGCGCTCCCACAGCGGGCGCGTGTCATCGGCGCCGAACTCGGCCGCCCGCGCCAGCAGCAGCGGCACATCCAGCGGCACCACGCGCGGGCCGATAACGCGCTTGAGCGCGAACTCGCCCGGGGCGGTGTGCGTCATCCCGCCGACCCGCGGCCCGGCTGCGCCGATGCGCGCCCGCCGCAGACGTGACCTCAGCGCAGCCGCCCGCAGCCAGATGAGCGCGCGCGCACGGCAGGCGTCATCGCCGAGGTCGCCGAAGACGCAGTCGTAGGGTGCGCCGAGCTGCTTCAGGTAGCACGTCAGTTGCTGCATCCCGCACAATGCCCCGGTCTCCATGCCCGGCAGCGACCACAGCAGCAGCGGCGCCGGCCACTCCTCGAGCATGTCCAGCACTAGGTAGTCCTCGAACCAGCTCGTGCTCACTGTCGCGATGGCGTCCACATGCCGCTCGGCGCACACCCTGCCCGCCACGGCGGCCCGCCCGGGCGTGTCCACCGAACCCAGCGCCACCACCTCGCAGCCCGCCGCCACCAACAACTCCGCCAGGGCCTGCGCCGCCGCCGGAGCCTGGTCGGCGCCCACCTCCAGCGGGCTCGACAGGCCGGCCACCGCAACCGTCGCCCGCAGCGGCGGCGCCCCGGTCCACTCAGATGCGCTCACGACCGGCACTCCTTCCACGCGGCGATCAGGGCCTCGACCCCCGCCCACGGCGTGTCCGGGAACAGCGCGTCCAGCGGGTGGAGGATGAAGCGCTGGGTCTCGCCGAGGGCGTCCATGGCCCGGCGCACCTCGGCGGCGATACGCGCCGGATCACCTTCGCCCACGGTCAGCGCGTTCGCCCCACCGACCAGCGTCATGCGCGGCGCCAGCTCCTGACGCGCCCACTCCAGGGAGACCCCATCATACACCGGGTCGAGGAAGTAGAGCACATCCACGCCCGCGTCCGCCAGCCGCGGCCCCAGCGTCTGCACGCCGGTGGTCATTACATAACCGAGCTTGCGTCCGTGTCGATGCACCAGCGCGGCCAGCTCCTGCAGGTGCCCGAACACGTAGCGGTCGAACAGCGCCGGCGACCAGAAGTCGGTGGACGAGTACCAGCCGCGCTGGAAGACCAGGTCCACGTCCGGCGAGGTCAGCGCCAGTTCGGTGCGCGCGTAGTCGGTGGCGGCGATGATCTCCACCAGCTCGCCGAAGGCCGCAGGCTCGTCCAGCGCCAGCATGATCGCCCCCTCAACGCCGGTCAGCCACACCACCGCGTCCATGCCGTAGGCCGGCCACGCCTGCACCGCGACCCCCGCCTCGCGGGCGAAGGCACCGACCGCCTCCATGCGCTCGGCGAACCGGCGGCGCTGCGCTTCGTCAGGCGGGGCATAGAGGTGGCGGATGGCGGGCACGTCGGCCGGGCCGCTCACGGCGTGCTCGACGGCGCGCGGGATGTTGAAGTCCTCGAGCAGCTCCACGTGATCGGGCTGAACCGGCCATCCCGCCCGGTGGGCGGGATCGGGGGCGGTCTTCCTGACCGCGTGGCGCAGCCTGCCCGCCGGCGTGTCGTACTCGCGCACCAGCACCGGGTAGCGCGCCCCCGGCCCGGCCGAGATCACCGAGTCGGCGAAACACACCTCCGGGGACATGCTCCATGGCACCGAGACGTCCAGCATGTCATCAACGCCCAGCGACCGCCACGCCCGCACGCGAGCGAAGTCGTCCTCGAGCGTCCACGGAACCGCGGTCCGGTGCAGGTGCTCCATGCGCATTGAGTACCAGTAATCCCGCGGCTGGCCCTCGCGCTCCCAGCGCAGATGCGCCGGCGGCTGCAGGCCGAAGCACCAGGTGGTCAGCGGCACGTGGTCCGCCGCTCGCCCTTCGCAGGCGGCCAGAATGCGCTCGCGCGAGGTCATGCCATCACCGCCACCTTCGTGTTCTGCGCCCCCATGGTGCCCGCTCACTCCGTGTCTTCCCCGGCCACAGGCGCACACCTGCGCTGCGGTCGGCATGGCGGCCCCGGGGAACTCAGCAGGTGCATTTGTGTTCTGCCAGGTGTGTCAGCGAGCGGGAAGAGCAGAGGCGGCACCCACCGGACCGCCCGCGTCATGGGGAGAGATGGGGCCGCGCCCGCGCGAAGCAGCAGAGCGCGAAGGTCGCGACCTGATACGCTGCCGACGGCGAGTCGGCTTTCGGAGGCGCCCACGGTTCGTACCGACGCTCTCCAATCAGGCGAGGCGACGGAACTCGGAAGGAAGTCCCATGAGAAGCGCGGAGATACTGTGCGGAGCAATTGCGCTGTGCCTGATCGCCTGCGGCGGCGTGGCGGCCGGCGAGCCGACCAACGCGGCCGAGCTGGCGGAGCTGTACGGGGACGAGATCACCTGGGAGCAGTACACCGCCTACCGGGCGCTCGTAGACGCGCTGCCCGCCGACGAGCGGAAGTGGGAGCTGGCGTTGGAGCACGAACTCGGCGCCTACTACTTCCCGATCCACGTGCGCGAGCGCATCCAGCCGGACTTCGACCCGATGACGTATGAATGGGGATGGGGCTTCGTGCGCGATGATCCGACGCTCCCGCGGGTGATCCTCATCGGCGACTCGATCTCGCGCTCGTACACCATGCCCGTGCGCACGATGCTGGCGGGCATCGCGAATGTGCACCGCGCCCCCGCCAACTGCCTGGGGACCGACAATGCGCTCAGGTACGAGATCCTGGACCTGTGGCTCAACCAGGGCGGCTCGGAGTGGGATGTCGTCTACTTCAACTTCGGCATCCACGACCGGTACAGGGCCACGAGGTTCCCCGACTACACTCTCGAGCAGTACGCCGCCAACCTCGAGGCGATCATTCAGCGCCTGCGGCAGACGGGGGCCACGCTGATCTTCGCCAACACGACGCCCTTCGAGGAGGAGGGGGCGCAGGGAATCGACGCCAGCGTGGCTCTGAACGCCGTCGCCGCCGAGGTGATGGCCAAGCACGGGGTCGCGGTCGATGACCTGCATGGGGCCGTCATCGACAGCATCCCCGCGGTGTGGGGCGACGATCACGTACACTTCAACGACGAGGGGATCGCGCTGCTGGCCGCGCACGTCGCGGCGACCATCAAAGCGGCGCTGGCGGAGCGGGAGGCCGTCAAGGGCGAGTGACGCCGCGCCGGTCGCTCAGCGGGCGCCGAGGATCTCCTCGACCATGCGCACGTTGTCCTCGACCATGTCGTCGTTGTCGCCCCGGTAGACGCCCACGTTCACGCAGTCGCCGGGCTTGATGTTCGCGAAGGCGTACTCGAAGGCCTCGCGCGGGTCCACTCGCCCGGCGGCCATGATCTTGTAGCCGATGCAGGGCTTGTCGATCTGCCGGATCGCCGCCACCGCGCGCGGCGGGTCCTCGGCCTTGAACCTGTCGCCCCTGCCATCGTGCAGGCTGCCGCAGTTGTAGAAGGACACCACGTGGAAATCCAGCGGCAGGTCGAGTTCGTGTGCCCACAGGTGCGCCTCGGGGGAGTGCCCCGCCGTCCCCACCGGCACCCCGCCTCGGCGCATGATAGCGACCAGCCGGGCGAAGCCGTCGGCGTCGCGGTCGGCGAAGCACGCATCCAGCAGCCCGCCGTGCAGGTAGGCGGCCTTCGCCCCGGCGGCCACCGCCCGGAGCGCGTCCACCTGGAACTCGGGCGAGGAGCGGTCGCCGGGCACCTGCGCGATCCACTGGATCTGTCCGCCCTCGTTGTAGTACTCGCGCAGCAGCCGGTGGATGTGCGCGTCCGAGCGCATGATGGCGGTGTTGATGCCGGCGGCTTCAGCGCGTGCCAGCGTCTCCTTGATGCGCGCCACCGTGTAGTAGTCCAGCATCTCCTGGTCGCGCTCGCCGCTCTGGTGGCTGAACCCCGAGAACGGGTTGCCGCCGATGATCAGACGCGACACCTCGAGCCCGCAGAAATCGACGCGCGGCAGCATCGATGGACCTCCCTCAGACCGGCCGGTCAGATGACCTCGACGCCCAGGATAGCGCACAGGTCGCCCAGGGCCTCGGTGTTGTCGCCGTAGCTGATGATGTAGTGCTGGCTGAGCACCTGCTGCGCGAACTCCTCCATGGGCACGTCCAGCGTGATCTCGAGTCCGGGCAGTTGCGGCGCCGGCGGCGCCCAGCCGGCCTCCTCCCACGGCCGCGGCGTCTTCGCCTCGCCGGTGACCAGGTGCATCGCGTAGCGGTCGCCGGTGTGCGCGAGGCGTGCGATGGTCACCGGGCCAGTCTTCACCTTCGAGACGTTCAGCAGCCCCTCGCCGAACTCGCCGAAGGCGCTCGGCAGGACGGTGACCGGGCCCTCGACCACCTCGGTGGGCACGTAGTCGGGCACGCCCATGAGCACGCCGTCAGGCATGAACTCGTAGAACTCCATGTAGGCGCCCACCTGCCCGGTGACGTGGCGGACCATGAGCTGCGTCACCGCGCCGGGGATGTCGTTCTCGGGGATGGTGCATACGTCATCCTGCTCGTGCAGCAGCGTGAACACGCCCGCGGGCGCGAAGCCCAGCAGCTTCTTGACGCCATCGACATCGAGCAGCGACACCGCCTCGAAGCCGCGCTCGACGATCTTCTCGTGCAGCGCCAGGTAGAGCTTCACCGTGTTCTCGATGGTGCCCGGCTGCGGCTCCTTGACGAACTCCCAGCGCTCGCGCACCTGCGCCGACAGCGCCGCGACCGCGTCGGGGTCGAGGCGCTCGATGGCCCGGGCCATTTCCAGCATCTCGAAGGTCTCGACCTCCGGCCCGATGCGCGCGCGCAGCGACACGCCGTCATGGAGCGTCCCGTAGAGCTTCATGTCGCGGTAGCCCATGGAGCCGATGCGGGCGCCGCGCAGGGTGGCGGCGGCGCGCGCGGCGCGGGCGTAGCTGACCACGCGCTCGACCGGCAGCGGCCGGCCGCGGTAGGTCACCACGTACTTGAAGGTGTAGCCCAGGTCGCTCATCGGCTTGCGCAGGGCGGTGGTGCCGGCCTGGTCGGCGGTGGTGACGAAGCGGTCGCCCTCCTCCCAGCCGGTGAGCCCCAGCAGCACCATCGGCTTGTGGCGGAAGGCGTCGGCGACACCGATGACCGCGTGCGAGGGGATCCAGCCGGCCAGGCACAGGATCAGCAGGTCGAACTCCTGTCCGGCCAGCTCGGCGCGGGCACGGGCGACGTCCCGGCCCTCCGGGTCATCGCTCACCGGGTCGGTCACGATCAGCTCCAGGCCCTCGGCCTCCAGCAGCCGGCGCGCCTCGTCGCACTTGCGCTCAACGATGTCACGGGGCGTATTGACCTCCCCGAAGCCCACAAAGGCGGCTCTGATCGGTCGCATGGTGTACCCTCCTCTGCGGCATTCGCGCCTCACCCCCTCCGGCCGCCTGCGGCGGCCTCCCCCCCCTCTCCTTGGTCCGCACCCGGGCTCTCCGAGCCCGGGTCCGCCCTGCAGGAGAGGGGGGACGGCAACGGCTCGATCCGTCTCATCGACGCGTCGTTGCCCCCCTCTCCTGCAGAGGCGTCGTCTGACTCAAGGGAGAGGGGGGCGGCGGAGCGCGCAGCGGTCCGCGGGGGGTGAGGCCCGCAGGCCGTTCACCGTCGCCTCACCACTCGAACAGCGGCACCTCGCGCCAGTTACCGTCGCTCATCGCCGACTCGTGGGCGACGATCCCCGGCACCGTGAAGTCCATCGAGCGCATGACATCGATCGGTGGTTGCACCCCGGCCTCCAGCGCGTCGAGGAAGTCGCGGATCATGTAGTACTCGCTGGTCCCGTGGCCGCCGTGCCTGGCCTCCTCGGGGGCGTCCGGGTCCACGGTCGTGCAGTGAATCTCCTCGGCCCGACGCTGCCCGCGCTCATCGTCGGGCGTCTCGCCCTCGATCCACAGATAGCCTGTGGTGTCGCTGCCGTCGCGACCGTTCTCGACGTAGCCGCGCGTGCCGTAAAGTGAGTAGTAGACCATGTGCGGGTAGCGCGGCGCCACCTGGCTGCGGGCGATCTTGATGAGCGCGCCCTTCTGTGTGCGAAACAGACCGATCTCCATGTCGAGGAAGCCGAGGTGATCGCTCTGCTCGGGGTGCTTGTGGAAGCCCGCCGAGCTTCCGCTGGCGGCCACGATGCGGTCGTCCATGAGCGTGAGCAGTGGTCCCAGGCAGTGCGCGCAGTACCAGATCGGCGGGCGTTCGTGGCGCCAGTAGTACTCACCCGTCTCCTCATTGACCAGCAGGTGCTCGATCTCGTGGACGTACTCGGCTTCGGCGTGGAAGATCGGCCCGAGCTTGCCCTGATCGATGATCGACTTCCACTGGCGGATGTAGTGGAAGTAGCAGTAGTTCTCGGCCATCATGTAGGTGCGGCCGGTGCGTTTCACCGTGTCCACGATGCGCGCGCAGTCCTCGACGGTGTAGGCGGCGGTCTGCTCGCACATCACGTCCCTGCCGGCCTCCAGCGCCGCGATGGTCTGGTCGGCGTGGAAGCGGATGGGCGTGGCGATCATGACGATGTCGGTGTCGGCGGCGAGGAAGTCATCGTAGTCGGTGAACAGCGCCGAGTCGGGCAGCGAGAACGCGGCGCCCAGGTCGGCGAGCGGTTCGGGGCTGATGTCGCACAGCGCCGTCACCCGCACGCGCGGATGCGCGGCGAACACGGATACGAAGCCGCGCCCGCGTCGCAGGCCGACGATCCCGACATTCCACGTCTTCACGATTGCGTCACTCCCACCTGTGCCAGGTCCACGGACCTGCTTGAGTTCACGCCATCATCCGTGCTCTGTTCGCTGACCGCGCGCCCCAGCCCTTCACCGCGGCGACCTTGTGCACACGCCGGTTGGCCCGCAGGTTCGGGCTCGCCCGCGGGCGAAACATGTTGTCGCCGACCACCGGAGAGGCGTCGCGCGGCCCGAAGAATCGTCGCGTCCGGGGAGATACCGTCTGCTTGCGGGAAGGAACGCCGACATGCCGTCCAACCGCTCTCCTGCCGCATACCTGCTGGTGCTGGGTGGGGTTGTGCTGTGCGGCCTCGCGCGCGTGCCCGCCTACGCGCAGACGCCCGACCCCGCGCTGGTCGCGCACTACACCTTCGACGCCGACCCGGGCGGCCGCGAGCCCGACCGCAGCTCGTTCGGTAACGATGGTCAGGTGGTCAACGGGCAGTGGTTCGAGGAGCTGGACGGCCGGCGCGGGGTGCTACGCTTCGACGGCGAGACCTCATACATCGACCTGGGCGACGCCGACTCGCTGCAGATGGACGGCGACATGACCTTGGAGATGTGGGCGCGGCAGTATCGCCCGCAGACTACCCAGTGGGCCCTCATCTTCGGCGACGCCCCCACCCTCAGCTTCGCCTTCTACATCGCCTACTGGCACACGCTGGCGCTGTGGTACGGCATCGGCGGGCCCGAGCACGAGGACACGGTGGTGCCGGTCGAGCGCGGCCTGCTCAACGATGAGTGGGGGCACATCGCGATGGTCGTCGAGTACCCGCGGTGCCGCTTCTATCGCGATGGCGAGCTGGTGCGCGACGCCTACCTGCCCGTGCCCGCCATCACGCGCCTCGAGCGCCGGCCGCTGCACATCGGTGGCGTGGGCAGGGCCTTCTGCCCGCTTGACCTCGACGAGTTCCGGCTGTACCGGCGCGCGCTGTCGGCCGCCGAGGTCGCCGCACATGCCCGCGATGAGCAGGCCCCGCCCGCCCCCGCCGAGGAGCTGGCGGTCGAGCCCGACTGGTACGAAGGCACAGTCGCGCTGCGTCTGGTCAGCAAGAACCGCGACTGCGCCGGGCACAGCGCCGAAATTGCGCTGCTGGGTGAGGGCGGCGTAGCGGCGCTCCCGCCCGAGCGCGTCGCGATGAGCGAGTCCGGCGAGGGCTCCGGGCGCTGGGTGGCGACCGCGAGCTTCCCGCTGCAGCGGCTGGCGGATCGGCGGCTGGAGGCCGTCGCCCGCGTGCGCGATCCCGCGGGCACGGCCATCGCGACCGCCCGCCGCGAGGTGGTGCTCAAGAAACCCGCGTGGATCAACACCCCCGAGGGCTGGTCGGACGAGGTGCTGCCGCCGTGGACGCCCGTCGAGGCGGCGATGCGCTCAGGCGGCGCGGTCGAGGTGCGCGTCTGGGGCCGGCGGCACATCTTTGGCGCGACGCCCTTCCCGGCGCAGATACGGACCCGCGACGCCGAGATGCTGGCCGCGCCCATCAGCCTGACCGCGCGGGCCGATGGTGAGGCCATTGCGTGGGAGGGCGGCCAGGCCACGCTCGCCGACGCCTCCGAGACCGCCGCCACGGTCAAGCAGGCCTGCGCCGCCGAGGCGGCTGAGGTGCGGGTCTCGACCACCATCGAGTACGACGGCTTCATGGTCTTCGACTGTGAGGTCGAGGCGCGTCGCGACCTGACGCTGGACGAGCTGACCCTCGAGATGCCGCTGGTCGCGCGCCATGCGACGCTGTGCTACGGCGACCGCGTGCTGCCCAGGGTGGCCGGCATCCCCATGGGCGAGTGGTACAGCGGCGCGGTCACCGGCGACCTGTCCTTCCGCTTCAGCCCGTGCATCTGGCTGGGCGATGAGGAGCGCGGACTGTGCTGGCAGGCCGAGTCCGACGAAGACTGGCGCTACGCCGACCCGCAGCGGGCGATCGAGATCCTGCCGCGCGGCGAGGTCACCATCTTCCGCGCGCATCTGGTGGACGTGCCCACGCCCCTGGTCACCGGGGAGGCGCTGCATTACCGCTTCGCGCTGCTGGCCACGCCGGTCAAGCCCATGCTGCGCGACTCGTGGGACCTGCGCATCGCCCGCACCGAGCCGCTGGGCGCCGACCTCGACCTGCCCGACCGCGTGACCGAGGACGGGCAGCCGACGCTGGAGCACTGGCGGGAGCTGGGCATCCGATACCTCTACGTCAACTGCAACGACGCCTGGCCGTACCCGATGCCGATCCACAAGCAGTTCTCGGACGCGCTGCATCGCATGATCGACGCCGCCCACGCCGCCGGGCTGAAGATCTACCCCTACCTCATCCACCAGCGCTTCCCCACCATGCTCCCCGAGTTCGACATCTACGGCCTGCGCATGTGCCGGCGCCCGCTGTCGCAGTACATCTGCCCGGGGCCGCCGCCCGAGGGCCTGTGGCGACCGGGGCCGGTCAGCGCCGCCTGGGGCGCGGACTCGCAGGGCACCGCGATGGTGTGCCCGAAGAGTCGCGAGCTGCAGGACGCCTACGTGCACGCGCTGGCCATGCGCCTCGACATCTACGGCGACGATGGCGTCTATCTCGACGGCACGGTGCACATGCCCTCGTGTGAGAACCTTGCCCACGGTTGCGGCTACATCGCGGCCGATGGCTCGCTGCACAGGACCTATCCGGTCTTCGCCATCCGCGAGTACATGCGGCGCATCTACACCGTGGTCAAGCAGCGCAGGCCCGACGGCGTGATTGACGTGCACTGCTCGTGGGGCTACAACCCCTCCGCGCTGGCCTACGCCGATGTGCTGTGGAACGGCGAGCAGTGGGCCCACTTCGCGCGCGCTCATCCCGAGCACGTCTTTCCTCACCTGACGCTCGACAAGTTCCGCACCGAGTTCATGGGCTACCAGCTCGGAGTCGCCGCCGAGACCCTGTTCTACCGCCTCGGCACTCGCCCGCAGGTGGCCGCCACCTCGCTGCTGCACGATGTCCCCGTGCGCGTCAATACCGGCGATCCACCCTACCTGGCCCGCATCGTCAAGCTCTGGCGGGTGCGCGATGAGTTCGGCGCCGACGCTGCCGAAAAGCTCTTCTACTGGCAGAACGCCGACTACGTGCAACTCTCGCCCGAGGGTTGCTACGCCCTGCTGCTGCGCCACCCCACCAACGGCGTCCTGGCCTTCGTCTCGAACCTCACCCCGGACGCTCAGAGCGTCACCGTCCACTTCAGCCTCGACCGCCTGGGCCTGCAGGGTCGCCCGCTGAAGGCCTTCGACGCCCTGACCGACGAGCCCATCGCGTTGAGCGCCGATGGCTCGCTGACCGTGCCGCTGGGGTCCGAGGAGTGGCTCTACATCTGGCTGCGACCGACAGACGCGACAGGAGAGCAGTGACATGGTTGACATCGAGCTGACCGCTGCGCACAGCGGCTATGACCGCAAGACCTGCTGGGTCCATGCGCGCGCGGGCGCTATCCCCGCCGACCCGCCCATCGTAGTCATGACCATGCAGAAGCTGCGCCTCACCGGGTCGGACGTGTTCTACGAGCTGAATGACATGCGCACCGACGACGGCGGAGCGACGTGGACGGGCCCGACGCCACATGCCGATACGCTGGGCCGGCGGGCGGGCGGGGACGGCATCGAGGTGGGCATCTGCGACTTCTGGCCGGCGTGGCACGAGCACACCGGCGTGCTCCTGGGCACCGGCCACACCGTGCGCTACCTCAACGACAACCTCCACCCGCACCCGCGTGCGCGCAGCAGCGTGTGGAGCGTCTACGACCCGGACGCGCGCGCGTGGTCGGCGTGGCGCAAGCTGCGGGCACCGGATGAGGTGAAGTTCTTCGACGCCGGGGCGGGCAGCACTCAGCGCGTGGACCTGCCGGACGGCGACATCCTCCTGCCGATCTACTTCGCGGTGCCCGGCACCACCAGCGGCGTCTTCCATGGCCGGTACGCAACCACGATCGTCCGCTGCCGCTTCGACGGCGAGACGCTGACCTGGGTTGAGCATGGCGACGAGTTCACGCTGGAGAGCGGGCGGGGCATGGTCGAGCCATCGCTGGCGCAGTTCGGCGACCGCTTCTTCCTGACCATGCGCAACGACGACGCGGGCTGGGTGACCTCGGGGCCATGCGGGCTGCACTTCGACGAGCCGCGGCCGTGGACGTTCGACGATGGCTCGGACCTGGGCAACTACAACACGCAGCAGCACTGGGTCACGACGCCCGACGCGCTCTATCTGGTCTACACGCGGCGCGGGGCGGGCAACGACCACGTCATGCGTCACCGGGCGCCGCTGTTCATGGCGCAGGTCGATCCCGAGCGCCTGTGCGTGCTGCGCGACACCGAGGTGATCGTAGTGCCCGAGCGGGGAGCGCGGCTGGGCAACTTCGGGGTGACGCGCATCTCCGAGCGCGAGTCGTGGATCACGGTGACGGAGTGGATGCAGACCGGCCCGCCCGACCCACACGACTGCACGGTGTGCGAGCGCTACGGCTCCGACAACAGCGTCTTCGTGGCGAAGCTGCGGTTCGACTGACGCACGCCGCAGTTGTTCGGAGCCCCTTGCGTTCACCTGCACGGGCGGTTCGGCATTCCTCGTCGGGGCACGCCCACTCCCGGGGCACTGTGGGGGAGGTGCGCGGGGGGCGTTGATGGAACTGACGGTCTGCGGCCAGCAAACCAATTGAGGTGCATTCATGCCCCCCGTGGCCTTCGACAACGAGCGGTATCTGGCCGAGCAGACCGCAGCGATCCTGGAGCGCGTCGAGCAGTTTAAGGGCAAGCTGTACCTGGAGTTCGGCGGCAAGCTCACCTTCGACTTCCACGCCGCCCGCGTGCTGCCCGGCTACGATCCCAACGTGAAGATGCGCCTGCTGCAGGGCCTGCGCGACCAGATCGAGGTGGTGTTCTGCGTCTACGCCGATGACCTCGAGCGCGGGCGTATCCGCGGCGACTTCGGCATGACCTACGACCTGGCGACCCTGCGGGCCATCGACGACCTCCGCGACTGGGGCATCGCCACCTCGGCGCTGGTGCTCACGCGCCACCACGACGGCCCGGTGTCCGAACGGCTGGCCCGGCAGATGCAGTCCAAGGGCATCGCCGTCTACCGGCACTCGGAGATCCCCGGCTACCCCAACGACGTCGAGTTCGTGGTCTCCGAGGCCGGCTACGGACAGAACCCGTACATCGAGACGCAGGCCCCCATCGTCGTGGTGACCGGCACCGGACCGGGCAGTGGCAAGATGTCCACCTGCCTGTGCCAGCTCTACCACGACCACCGGCGCGGCGTGGACTCGGGCTACGCCAAGTTCGAGACCTTCCCGATCTGGAACCTCCCGGTCGAGCATCCGGTGAACGTGGCCTACGAGGCGGCGACCGCCGACCTGGGCGACATCGTGATGGTGGACTCGTTCCACCTCGAGGCCTACGGCGAGACCGCAGTCAACTACAACCGCGACATCGAGAACTTCCCGATCCTCAAGGCCATCATCCACCGCATCGCGGCCGACACCGGGCAGAGCGTTCCCTACCGGTCGCCGACCGACATGGGGGTGAACCGCGCGGGGTCGGGGATCATCGACGATGCGCTGGTGCGGGAGGCCTCAACGCAAGAGGTTATCCGCCGCTACTTCCGCCACAGCCGCGAGGTCAGTCAGGGGCTGTGCTCCCCGGAGGCGGTGCGGCGCACCGAACTGCTCATGGCGCGGCTGGGAGTAGGTCCCACCGACCGGCCGGTGGTGACGCCCGCGCGCGAGGCCGCGGTTGATGCCGAGAGGCGCCAGAAGGGCAACGATGGCTTCTACTGCGGCGCCGCGCTGCAGTTGCACGACGGCACTATCGTCTCCGGCAGCAACTCGACGCTCTTCCACTCCGCCTCGGCGGCGCTCATCAAGGGCATCAAGCACCTGGCCGGCATCCCCGCGCACATCCATCTGCTGCCCGCGGACGTCATCGGCGACCTGACCGGCCTGAAGGCCAAGTATCTGGGCTCCACCTCACCGAGCCTGAACGTGCAGGAGGTGCTGATCGCACTGGGGATCACGGCGGCGAGCAATCCGGCGGCCCGCGCCGGCATCGAGATGCTGCCGCAACTGCGCGGCACGCAGATGCACCTCACCCACGAGCCGGGCACCGGTGACGAGACCGGCCTGCGCAAGCTCGGCATCTCGATGACCACCGACGCGCGACCGACATCCACGGGGTACTTCCTGCGCTAGCTCCGGGCGTGGAGTGCCCTCCCTTCGGTCGTGCCCCGACAGGTGACCGCCAGGTCATTGCTCACGGTCACCGCCGAGTCGCCGTCGAGTCCCGGGGCCATGGTCCGCGCGCAGGGAGGCGATGATATGTCGCAGACCGATGATCCCGCCCTCATTGCCCCGCCTGTGATTCTGGCCCCGGGGCCGGAGTACGGTCCCGACACCCGCTCGTTTCAGGGTATTCCCGGCATTGAGCGCACGCCCGGCGGGCGCCTGTGGGCGACCTGGTACGGCGGCGGGCCCACCGAGGGCCCGTGGAACTACGTGATGCTCAGCACCAGCGCGGACGATGGCGCCTCGTGGTCGGACCTGACGCTGGTAATCGACCCCCCCGACCCGGTGCGCGCCTTCGACCCCTGCCTGTGGCTCGATCCGCGCGGACGGCTGTGGATGTTCTGGGCGCAGGCCTGGCGGATGTGGGACGGCCGCGGCGGCGTCTGGGCCATCGTCACCGAGAACCCACAGGAGGCATCCCCGCGCTGGTCCGAGCCGCGGCGGCTGTGCGACGGGGTGATGCTCAACAAGCCCGTGGCGCTCTCCACCGGCGAGTGGCTGCTGCCCGCGTCGGTGTGGTCGTACCAGCCCGACGTGGAGGAGGAGTACATCCGGGTCCCTGCCGACGGCAGCGGCTCGAACATCGTGATCTCGGCCGACGAGGGCGCAAGCTGGCGGCGCCGCGGCAGCGTGGATATCCCCGGTCGCCATTGCGATGAGCACCACGTCATCGAGCGGCGCGACGGCAGCCTGTGGCTGCTCGCCCGCACCACCTACGGCATCGGCGAGAGCGTGTCCACCGATGGTGGGCGCACCTGGTCACCTGGGCGTCCGTCGTGGATCCCGCAGGTGCCCACCGCCCGCTTCCACCTGCGCCGCCTGGCTTCGGGCCGGCTGATCCTGGTGAAGCACACGCCGCCGGATGGACGCACGCGCTCGCACCTGACCGCCTACCTCTCCGAAGACGATGGGCGGACGTGGCAGGGCGGATTCCTGCTCGACGAGCGGGTTGGCGTCTCCTACCCCGATGGCACGCAGGCCGAGGATGGGACTATCTATCTCATCTACGACTTCGAGCGCAAGGGCGCGAAGCAGATCCTGATGGCCACCCTCACCGAAGCGGACATCCTGGCCGGGGAGGCGGTCTCAGAGCGCGTGCGCCTGCGCCTCGTGGTAAACCAGGCCACCGGTGAGGACCCACCGCAGTGAGGGCGGCGCCCCACCCGGGGCTCAGTCGTCCCTGACCTGTGGCGACCCGGCCACGTCGTCTGCGTCCTCAGGCAGCGGCCGGTAGGCCTGAGGCTGCTGCGTCCCGATGACCTCCTCGGCCAGGAACTCCAGCCAGGTGGCGTGGGTCCAGTAGGCGCTCGCGTCCGCCAGTGACCGGGCGGCGCCGATGCGATCGCCCGCGCGGTGGAGTTCGAGCGTCTGTGTCAGCTCGGCCTGGGCCCGGTCGAGAAGTTCCCGGGCATGGGGGCTCCCGAAGCTGCCGGCGGCGGATGCCCTGGCCATGATGGACGTCTCGGCGTCGAACGTCCCGTCGGTCAGGTTCTCGAGATAGCACTCAAGCGGGTCCCAGGGCGCGTGCCGCACGTAGTGCTCGAAGCACTCCGGATCATCCCAGGCGCGGCGTCCGCGCTCGTCAATCAGGGCGGCGCGAGCCACGGCGGCGCCGATCCCGCCCGCCTCCTGCAGCGCCTGCTCGAAGCCCGCCAGGTGCGCCGCAACCCCGCCGACGTAGCGTGTGCGCAGCCCGAACAGCCACTTGCACAGCTCCCGCCGCGCCAGCCGCTGCATCCCCTGGTTGCTGGCGCACGACAGCGTCGCCGAGGGCATTCCCTTGAGCGCACCGGTCCACAGGAACGGGTAGCACCGCTCGATCAGCAGGCGCGCCGTAGCCGACGGGCTCCAGTTGTGCACGGGATCGGCGATGAGCAGCGCGTTGGCCCCGGCGATGGCCCGGTAGAGCGCGCCTCCGCCCCCGCGGCCCATGTCGTCATCGAGCACGCACGCCCCCTCCGGCCGCCGCACGCACGCGAAGCAGCTCACGCATGGGCCGAAGCTGAAATCGTGCGCATGAAGCAGATTAACGTGTACGCCGTCAACCGCGGTGGCGGCCGCCACGGCTCGCTGCAGAAGCTGCGCCGTGAAGCCGCGACGACGTCCGCTTGTGAGCACCGCGAGCACGGTGGCCATGACCGTCACCCTCACGCTCGTCCCCCCCCGCGGCGGCCCTACCCCGCCCTGGCGAGCGCGACGTAGGCATCCCACAGCGCCACGAAGTACTGCAGCACCCGGTCGGCGTCGGTGCTCTCGGGCAGCTCGCCCGTGGCCCAGCCGTCAAAGCCGTCACGCACCAGCAGCCGCACCAGCTCGTCATACGGGAACTGCGGGTCCGCCAGGTCGTGCAGATGCACGTGGATTACCCGCTCACGCACCGCATTCCAGGTCGGCTCTACCGACCCGTCCACCACGTCGGCCGGATTGCAGTTGAAGATCAGCCCGATGCCCGCCGGGTCGGCCTCGCTGAGCACCTGCAGGCACAGCTCGGGCGTGTCGAACTGCCCGTGCATCTCGAAGCGCACCTGCGCGCCCACCTCTGCGCCATGGGCCGCGCACTCGGCCAGCGCGGTGGTGAGCTGCGCGATGGTCTGTTCGCGGGGCACCTCATCGTGGAAGACGTTCCCGTAGACCTTCACACCGCCGGTGCCGAGCACCGCGCACATGTCCAGGTGTCGCCTGGTGGCGTCGATGTTGGCCTGCAGCACCTCCGGGTCGGGCGAGTCGAAGCTGCAACTGCTGCTCAGCCCCGCGATCGCAACGCCCGCCTCGGCGAAGCGGTCGCGGATTGCCGCCAGCTCGTCATCGGGCACTTCCGGCTCGATGCCGTGCGCGTGCTCGCGCTGGGTGCGCAGCTCGACGCCCGCGAAGCCCAGCGCCGGAACCTTCTCGAAGATGGTCTCCAGGTCCCAGTCCTTCGCCATGTTGAACGTGAGCAATCCGAGCTTCATCTCAGCGATCCTCCTCGTACTGGTGGGGCGCAAGCGCGGCCTCGGGTCGGCATCTGGACGGCGCGCGCGCCGTCGCCCGCCTGTCAGCCTTCCTCGCGCACACGCTCGACGGTCTCCCACAGCGCCGCGCAGATGTACTCGTTGTCGGCGGTGGTCATCTTCGGATGCACCGACACGCACATCAGCCGCCTGCCCAGCTCCTCCGACAGCGGCAACCGCTGGCCCTCGGTCATCCGGCCCAGGAACCGGTTGCTCAGGTAGCACGGCGGGTTGGCGACCACCACGCCTACCCCGTAGTCCTCGCCCATGATCTGGATGATGCGGTCGCGCTTCTCGCCGGCCCAGTCCTCGGGCACCAGGCAGGTGTAGAGGTAGTAGGTATGCCAGCAGTCCTCCGGCTCATAGGGCAGCGTCAGCTCCTCGAGCCCCGCAAGCAACTCATTGCGCTCCCTCACCACCGCGCGTCGCTCCTCGAGCATGGTGTCGAGCCGCGCAAGCTGCACCAGCCCGACGGCGGCCTGCACCTTGGTCAGCTTGTAGTTGGTGCCCCACTGCGTGCCGCCGCCGAACTGCCGGATGGCCCGCAGGCGCGCCGCCGCCTCGGGGTCGCTGGTGGTGACCGCGCCGCCCTCACCCAGCGTGGTCATCAGCTTCATGGTGTGGAAGCTGAAGATCGTCATCCAGGCCCGCCCGCCGATCTTCTGGCCCCTGTAGCCGGCGCCGCACGAGCGCGCCGCGTCGCCGATGACCTTGAGCGGCCCGTGTTCGGGGTGCGGATGACGCTCGGCGATCTCCAGGTAGTCATCGATGGGCGCCGCCATGCCGTTCATATGCACCGGGTAGATGGCCCGCGTGCGCGGGGTGATGCGCCGCTCCACGTCCTCGGGGTCGGCCTGGAAGGTGCACGGATCGACCTCGCACCAGACCACCCTGCCGCCCTGGCCGATGACCGAAAGCGCGGCCCCCGGGAAGTTGATGGCGGGGACGATCACCTCGTCGCCGGGTTGCAGGTCGAGGCACATCATCGCCATGTCCAGCCCGGTACCCGCGCCGTTGATCGACACACACTGCTCGGCGTTGCAGTAGTCTGCGAACTGCTGTTCAAACTGCTCGATCTCTTCGCAGATGAACCCGAAGCCCTCATTGGGGTCCATCGAGTCGCGGATGGTGCGCACCACGGTGTCGATCTCTTCCTCGCCGTAGTAGCCGCCGATATGAGGCTCGCCACGCCGCCAGCGGTCGGTCCGCTGCGTGCGTAGTATCTCTTCGCGCCGCTCGCGGTCCATGCCATCATCTCCAATCATCGCTCTGAAGTCGCAGCCCGAGACGTCCGCGCGGGAGGCCCGAGCGAGCCCCGTCGCGCGCATGCAGATGGTGCGCTGTCGGCGGGGCAAGGACCTCCATCGGAGCGGGCGGCGCGCGCGGGCATGAACCCAATCCGCCGCCGGGACGTTTATTCGACTGGTAAGCCCACGGCGCGCGCAGGGAGTGTGGGAATGTCATCGAGTGAGATCAACCAGGCGGGGCACGATCTGCATCTGCGCGAGCTGCCGCGTGACGGCATGCGCGAGTTCTTCGTCACACGCGCCCGCGCCAGCGCGACCGGACTCACGCTCGCGGCCGAACACCTGGACCGGGACCTGGCCGCCAGCGTGGTCGCCGCCGAGTGCTTCGACGGCGCCGACCCCGCAGGGGGAAGAGCGCTGCTGCGCCGGCCCGAAATGCCCGTGACCTGGGTGCGGGGCGAGACCTCGGGCGACGGCCTGGGCGGCGTGCACCTGCACGCGATCGCGGATGCGCATGTCGTGCCGCTGGAGCTGGACGGGCACATGGTCGGCGCACTGGTGGATGGCCCGCACGCCGCCGAGTGCCTCCTCGCCGGCATTCACACCGGCGACGTGAGCGCCCCTCGCCCGGCGCAGGCGCGCGACACCTTCGAGCGCATCGAGCGGGCGTTGGCCCTCGCGGACATGGACTTCGGCCATGTGGTGCGCACCTGGCTGTTCCTCGACGACATCCTGTCGTGGTATGCCGACTTCAACCGCGTGCGCACCGCCTTCTTCACCGAGCGCGGCGTCTTCGACGGACTCGTCCCGGCCAGCACCGGCATCGGCGGGGCGAACCTCGCGGGCGCGGCCATGGTCGCGGGCGTCTACGCCGTGCGCGCAAAGATCCCCGAGGTGAGCGTGCAGGCGCTGCCCTCGCCGCTGCAGTGCCCGGCGCTGCGCTACGGCAGCTCGTTCAGCCGCGCGGTAGAGGTCGCCATGCCCGACGTGCGGCGCGTGCTCGTCTCGGGCACCGCCAGCATCGACCCCGACGGCGCCACCGCCCACGTCGGCGACGTCTACGCGCAGACCGCCCACACCTGCGAGGTGATCGAGGCCATCCTCGACTCGCGGGGGATGAGGTGGGAGGACGTCACGCGCGCCACCGCCTACGTGCGCTTCCCCCAGGATGTGGGCGTCTTCGAGCGCTACCGCAGGGCCGCCGGCATCCCGCCACTGCCGGTCATCGTGGCCCACAACGTTATCTGCCGCGACGACCTGCTCTTCGAACTCGAGGTCGATGCCGTCCGCACCTCCCCCGACCGGGCCTGACCACCCCGCGCTCGGCGCCGCACCCTGCCGGTCATTGGCCACGCCGAACGCCTGCCGCGGTACGGCCGTGCCTTGCCCACAAGTCTCCGCGGGCACGTGTCGGCGGCTCCGCGCTTCCGGATCGTCCGCGTCCGCAATCGGCCCGCTCCCGGCGACGCTTCGGCCAGAGTCGTCCGGAGGGTCCGAGGGAGCGCGGCGAACGACCAGTCGCCTGACCGGCCCGCCGTTGTCGGCACACCATCCTCACCCACGCAGGAGGTCCGGCGTTCGTCATGGAAGAGGCTTCGTGCACAAATCGCCACGCCGTCCGGGAGCCACCATGACGCGGACCGTCGCCGCATCGCTTGCGCTGGCGCTGTCGGCGGCCGTTGCGTGTGCGCAATTGCCCTCCGCGCTGCGCAATATCATCCCCACGCCCCAGCAGATCGAAGCGGTCGGAGAGCCCTTCGTCCTGGTCGCCGATGGCGCGCCGGCGGCGACACTGGTCATCCCCGATGATCCGCCCGTGCAGGTTACCCTCGCCGCCACCCACCTGGCGCGCCGCATCGAGGAGGCCTGCGCAGTTGCGCTGCCGGTCGTGAGCGCCGACAACTTCGGCGGCGGGCGGGCGCTGTGGTTCGGCGAGGCGGCGCGTGCGCACCTGACACCCGAGTGGAACGCCGACCTTACCGCCGCGCAGGCCGCACAGGAGTACCTGATCGCGCCCGTGGGCGCCGGCTACGCGCTCATGGGCCGCGGGCCGCAGGGCACTCTCTACGCCGCCATGACCGTTCTGGCCGCGCTCCAGGTCGAGCCGGAGACGGTACGCCTGCCCGGCATGCGTTGCCACGACTGGCCCGACATCGCCTGGCGCTGGGTGGGCGGCTTCCCTGAGTTCGGCAGCGTGGAGGAGCAGCTCGAGTGGTGCATGGAACACAAGATCAACGTCGTCAGCTCGCCGGGCTTCTACCGCCGCACCATGCACGACACCGCGACGCAGCTCGCGCAGAATCGCTTTGCCCGTGCCCACGGCGTGCGCGCGCTCAACCTGCTCTTCGGTGACATGGGGTTGAAGAACCGCCGCGCCTACCCCGACGGCGAGACCTACCTGTGCCTGGACGAGGGCGCGCCCAGCGAGCGCGGCTGGTGCGTCACCAACGCAGCGCTGCTGGCCGGGAAGCAGCGGTTGCTCCGCGAGTTCGTTGAGGCAACCGAGCCGGGCGTGCTCTACATCCACTTCGTGGACGAAGACGATCTCCGCGACGCCACCGAGATCTGGCTGAACCGTTGCGTGGACTGCCGCCGGCGGTACCCGAGCGACCTGATCGAGGCCGAGGACGGCAAGGCCGGCGCTCAGGCTGCGGTCTTCGACGCGATGTGCGACGCCATCTTCTCCGTGAGCCACCCCGACTCCGGCTACGAGGCCGCGCGCGACTGCCTGGTCATCTTCGTCAGCGCGCCGTATACGCTGTGGAGCGAGGACGACACCGCGTGGGATCGCGAGGTCGCCTACCACTGCACGGTCAGCCGGCTGATGCGCCACGTAGACAATGTGCACTTCTGCATCCGCGAGAACGGCCTGCGCCGCGACACCGGCGTGAAGCGCTGCCGCGAGCTGGCCGAGGCGCTGCGCACGCGCGGCAACGGGCATGAGGTGATGATGTACTTCCGCGAAGGCGACAGCCGGGACACCACCATCGGCCGGCCGCGACGCATGCGGATTCCATGGCCGCTGCTGGCCTCGCCGGCGATGACCGTGTCCTTCGAGGGGGCCGGCTCGATCCTGATGGCGGGCAGCCCGCCCGCGCTGCTGGAGGTCGAGTACGCGTGGAATCTGCGCGGCGACGGCTTCCGCCTTGATCCCGCCACCGAGGACCAGTGGCGCGACACGTACCGTGGGCTCAGCAGCGGCGCGCTGCGGCCGGAGGAGATCTTCGGCGACGACGGCTTCCTGGGCCGGATGTTGACCCACCTCTACGGCGTGGGCCCGGCGGCGCAACTCGGCATCCTCTACCGGCCCCGCCCGGTCGAGAGCGCAGACGGCGTGCTGCTCCCGCCGGTGCAGTGGTCGAGCTGGCTGGCGATCGCGCACGATCCGTGGTTCGCGACCATTGACCCGGACCGGCTGCGGCAGTTCCGAGCGTTCTTCGAGGCATGGCGCGCGCTCAACGAGGAGGCCATCGCCGCGGTGGACGCCGCCCTGGCGGCCGATGACCTGCGCGAGCCCGGCCGCTTCGACCTCGAGTCGATGCGGCAGGGCCTGCGGGTGGCCTTCGGGTTGCAGGAGGCGGCGGCCCATGCCTCCGCCGCGTATGCGTCACTGCTCGACGGCGACCGGGCTGCTGCGGACGCGGAGATGGCGGCGGCTGCGGCGGCCTGCGAGCGGGCGCGGGAGGCGGCTGCGGGCCGCGACAGCCGCGTGGCGGAGATCGATGCCGAGCACCGCGCCATGGCCGGGCACTACCAGGCTCTGCTCGCGAATGCCGAACAGCTCCGCGAGATGCATCAGCGCCTGACGCAGGCCCGGGCGTCGGCGGAGGCGGATCGCGCCGCTCTGGCGGCTGAGCTGGCGGATGACGCGGCCGTCGATCCGTCGCGCCTGGCGGGCAGGACGGTCGCGCTGGTCGGCGGCGGAGTTCGCAGCGAGATCGCGGCGCTGCTCACACCCTTCGGCGTGCGCGTGCTGCCCCTGCCGGCCGCGCCCGACCTCCCTGAGGAGGCGCTGGCCGCCGATGTGATCGTCCTGGTTACACGGTCGCTGTCGGCCGCAGGGCTGGCGCGCCTGCAGGACTACCTCGCAGGGGGCGGGGCGGTGCTCCTGGGGAGTGCAACGCCGTTCTACATGGTCGGCAGCGACGTGGACCTGACGAAGATCGCTCTGTGGCTGGGGGCCGAACGCTACGGGAACTTCGGCGGTGCCGTGGCGCCGGTCGGCGACACGGCGCTCACGCGGGGCATCGAGGCCGACGATTCGCTGCAGGGCACCGGCAGCTCGGCCTGTCTGTTCACGCCGCTGGGGGCGCTGCCGGTGCTCAGACCCGCGAACAATGCGGCGGGCATCTGCGCGCTGGCGCACCGCTTCGAGAACGGCCGTGTCGGCTACCTGTGGACCCTCGGCCCGGGCGAGGACCTGACCTCCGCGCGCGCGCAGGTGCTGCTGCGCATGATCGCCTGGCTGGCCGGGGCGCCTACGCCGGGCGGCTGAGCGCGAGGCGCGTGACCGGCCCGCGGATGCCGAAGCAGTTGCGGCTGCGCGCTTCGATGGCGGCGCGACCCCCGGGCACGCGCCACTCGAAGTTGCTCTCGGCATCGCGCCAGTCGCCGTCGCCCATGCGCACCTCAAAAGCCTCGAAGTTGGGCGTGTCGGTGCGCAGCTCGACCGTCAGCACGTCCGGACGGTCGGTCGCGAGCAGCGTGATCCGCGTCTCGTTCAGCGCCCAGTAGTAGTCCCCCGGGCGGTTCGAGGTCAGCCCGTACTCGGGTGACTCGCGGGGCACCGCCTCGTCCTCCCACCACAGATACGCGTCGCAGAAGTAGCTGCCCCACCCATGCGTCAGCTCGCCCGGGAAGGGCGTGTCGAGGAAGTTGTTGCGCAGCGCCGCCCCGAAGCGCCGGTAGCCCTCGAAGCTGCATTGCTCCTGGGGCTGGAGTGTGTCGCCGGTGATCGGCGGGCGCCGCGGGTAGATGACCTGGATATCGCGCGTGCGCCCCTGCCGCCACAGGCGTCGGATCTCCAGCGCGTTCAGGGGCACCCCCTTGTGCTCGAAGTGGCAGTTGCGCTCGGGGTCCTCGGAGTTCCCCGTGTCCATCAGCACCCACTTGCGCAGGTCGTTGCACCACAACTCGGCGACGCAGTGGTGGTCGAGGATCACGTGGCGGCCGACGTAGCCCAGCGCCGCCGCGGTCTCAACCATCAGCGTCGTGTAGTGCGTGCACATGCACAGCGCGCGCGGCTCCTGATTGGTTTCGAGGATCACCAGCGCGTCGAAGGGCGGGCACCAGTCGGTGCGGCCCGAGTCCCACCCCCTCGGGGCGGTGTGGCGGCACCAGTCGCGCAGCGCCACGAAACGCTCCATCTCGGTCGCGCAGCCCGCGACCACCTGGTCGAGGTCGTACTGCTCGCGCAGACGGGTCAGGCGGTCGGTGGGGCCCTGGTACGCGAACCGGTACGAGCCACGGCCCTCGCTCAGTGCCGTGGTCTCAACCACGCGCGCGACAGATTCTGCGGCCGCGGCGCGCACTTCGGCGTCAAGGCTCACTTCCCTGAGCACGGGCGTGGTCCGGCCGTCATCGCTGCCCAGGATCGCACGCCACTGCAGGAAGCGCGGCAGCCGGCGGCGCGCGCACACCCGCGCGGCCTCGCCCCACGGGCTCCAGCGCTGCAGGTCCGCGGAGGTGCGCGCCTCCAGGCGCACGTTGCTGCCCCGCGGCGCGTCGGCCTGGCAGCTCAACGACACCGTCGCCGACCTGAAGCGCGGGCAGATGCCGCCCTCGGCCGCCAGCGCGGCGAGGTCGATGGGCGGCGAGGTAACGGCCGCCTCGGTCGGGTAGCGCCCCAGCCGCAGGCGCACCAGGAACTCGCCATCGTTCATGCCCTGCGGACCCATCGCGTCGTAGTCCCAGGTCACGCCGCCGTCGGTGCTGAGCGCCGAGCGGTTGGGGCACATCGACTCCTCGACCAGCATCTCGCCGCCGCCGCTGAACACGAAGCGGTTGACGCCCACGCACAGCGCCTCCGCGGGCACGCGGGCCACCGACCAGCCGGTGGACGGGAGCCGGCGGATGGGCTTGAGCCGCCGGCCGTTGACCTCCGCGCGCGCGGGCTTGCCGAAGACGTAGAGGCGCCCGTCGGCGATGTCGGCGCGCGTGAGCACGAACTCCTTGAGCGCATGCACCTCGTCGCTGAGCACCTGCCGGTTCTCGCGGTGGGTCATGCCGCGCTCGTCCTGCAGCATGACCGTCCGCGCCAGGCGCACGCCGCCCGCGCGGTTGTCGAGGCCGCGCTCGCGCGTGCACACCTCGAAGTCGTCCTGCGACGACCAAGCCCGATGCGCGCGCCTGATCTCGGTCTTCGACGTGCTCACGTGTGACTCACCTCGGTTCATACGCCATCGCGCTCGATGCCACCGATGGCGTGCGCGGTGCCCCACCGTGCGCCCACCCATCCGTGGCTCCCACCACGGTCAGTCGCCACCGAGTTTCTCAACGCGCACCGCCGCCACGGCCAGCTCGCCCGCGCCCAGCACCGCCAGGCGGAAGTCGGCGCCGTTGGTGCGGTCGGCGAAGCGCGCATCGGTGACCTCGAACTGCGCGCTCAGCCACCGGCCGCTGCCCGCGGTCTCCACCCGGCCTCCCGCCTTGAACGCGCCCTCGCGGACCGACCCGCCGGGGTCGAGCGAATCGTACTCGAGCTGCAGCGCATCACACCCGGCGTCCAGGTACTCCACCGTGATGCGCATCGGCTGCGGCTCGATCTCGAACGCGAAGCTCGGATCGAGGTCGAAGTACAGGTAGCGGCCGGCGTACCGGGTCGGGGTGCTCTCGACGCAGGCCCTGCCCGCCCGCTCGGTGCGGATGAAGGCTCCGTCGCCCGACGCTACGATGCGCACGCCGGCGTCCGCCCCCTCCGCGCCCAGGTCGGCTTCGACGGCCCGCACGTCCGCAAACGGCCCCGTTGGCCGGAGGCGCTCACCCGCGCGGAAGCGGTTGGCGTACTCGCGCGTGAGGTCGATGTACCGGCGCCCGTACTCCCGCGACTCGGCCACGTCGGTGCCCTCGTGGAACTCGTTCCAGGTCTCGACCATCACCAGCCACGGCCTCCGCTCGGGGTTGAGCGCCAACAGTCGCTCCCAGTTGCGGCGGTAGAACTCGCCGCCCGCGCGCGGCACCACCAACGGCCGCCGCCCGCGCACCGCGCTGTGATCGTAGCCGGGCCCGAGAGCCGCGCACCCCGCCACCCGCAGCCCCAACGCCCCGCCCCACTCGCACGTACTGTCGGCCTCGCCCTGCCACGCCGCCTGCTTGATGATGTACGGATCGACGCCGAAGTCGGCGAGGAAACGCGCGCGCACGTAGGGGAACAGCGCCGGGTCCTGCTTCGCGGCGAAGTGCGGCGTATACAGCAGTATGATGGGGCGGCCGTCGATCGCCGCCCGGTGGCGCGGCGGGATGAGGCTGAAGAAGTCGCGGATCGAGCAGTAGAACCATGCCTTGCCATCGGGTGTGGACAGGTCGATGTGCCGGCCGGGAGCGTTGTGCTGCAGAGTGCTGGTGTCGTAAAAGAGCGCGATCTTCGGGTAGTCGCGGCCAAGGCGCTGGAGGTAGTCGCAGGCGAGGACCAGGTGCGGCAGGCCCGCGAACGACCAGCCACCGTAGTCGCCGGGGTAGCCCCAGTAGACCGGGGCGGCGAAGTCGATGCCGGCGGCGGTGATATCCTGGAGTTGCTCCAGCCACCAGCGCGTCGAGTTGAAGCTGTAGTCGTGCCAGCTCGCCGGGTGCGTGGTGCACGCGTCGCCGCCATCGCCGTAGGTGACGTGCGCGCCGGAGTACTCGTCGTACCAGTAGAACAGGTAGGTGCCGACAAGGGGCCGGCCGGCGCTGAAGCTGTCATCCGCAGCCGGATGATCCGCGCCCGGCCCGACCCACGGTCCCGGCGCCTGCGGCTCCTCGAACCACGTGCTCTGCGCGCTCGCCGCACCGCCGACGAGCAGCGCCGCAAGGCTACCTGTCAGCGCAATCAGCGTCCTCATCGGCCTCACCCTCCGGGGCTCCGGCGCGCGAGCCCGGGGCCCGGTCAACTGTGCATCGCGTCGTGCTGTGCGTATCTTCGCCGGCCCGTCAGTCCAACACTGCGATCGCTTCCACCTCGACCAGCCACTCGGGCCGGACCAGCGCCGCGACCGCCACCAGCGTCGCCGCCGGGTAGGGTGCGGGTAGGAACTCCGAACGCACCTCGACGAAGCCCGGGTAGTCGTCCATGCTGGTGAGGAAGGTGGTGAGCTTGACGATGTCCGTCATCTCACCGCCCGCCTCCTCGATGATCGCCTTGATGTTGCGGAACACCTGGCGCGCCTGGGCGCGGATGTCGCCCTCGCCCACCAGTTGCCCATCGGCGTCGAGCGCCACCTGCCCGGCGACGAACAGCGTGCGCCCGCCGGTGACCTCCACGCCCTGCGCGTACTCGGCCACGGGCCGCGGCACCGCCGCCGGCTGGATCTCCCTGCGTGTCATGATCGCTATCCCTCCGCGCGTGTCATCTCTGCCGCATACGCGGCGCTCCCCGTGGGGTCAACCACCGCGCGGGTGTTCCCGGCGATGCCCGCAACGGCCTCCCACGCAGGCGCGCGTGTACCGTGGCCACCGGCCGTCACCGGGGCCCGCCCGGATGCGCGGGACATCGACCTGCAGGTGCGGCCGGCGCCGGTCGCGAAGCTCGCAGCGATGCCGCAAGCCAGGGCCCCGCCGACGCGGTCGTGCGGGGCGCCGGGGAGGTTGCCCGTGATGATCCGTGTCGCCCTGTCCGCCATCATCTTCGCAGGCTGTACGCCTGCCGTCGGCCATGCTCAGACCGCTTCGTGCTACGATTGGATCATGCACGAGAAGCTCCGCGGCGGCTACCTCTCCAGCGCCGACCTGGGCGAGGGCATCACCCGCATGGGCGCGGTGGGCATGAACGCGGTCATGCCCAAGTTCGGCGGCCTGCACGCGCCGCCGACCGCGGCCGATGTAGAGCTGCTACGGCGCTGGGGCGAGGCGGCGCGCGCGGCGGACCTGCACCTGCTGCCGGTCTTCAACTTCCGCGGCGGCGAGACCGAAGCGCTGCTGGGCGAGCGCCGCGAGGTCTCCATCGCCGGCTACACCATGGCCCGCACGCCCTGCCCGCTCGACGAGGCGTTCTGGAGCCGCTACATCCTGGGGCGTGCGCTCTTCCTCGCCGAGCACGCGCAGGAGCTGGGCCTGAGCGGGGCGATCATCGACCCGGAGATGTACGGCGCCGACCACACCGGCTTCAGCGGCCCCTGCTACTGCGCCGACTGCCTGCGCGAGTTCCTCGAGGCCATCGACCGGCCGGCGCCCGATCCCCTTCCCGAGGCCGCTCAGCGCGCGGCGTGGCTCGAGGAGCATGGTCTGAGCGCGCAGTTCGAGCAGCACTTCGTGGATCGAGTGCGGGAGCTGAGCGCTCAGATCGAGCAGCAATGCCACGCCGCGAACCCCGACTTCCTGCTGGGGGTGCTGCTGCTCGACTACCCCCTCCCCTTCAACCGCGCCATGGCCATGGGCCTGGGCACACCCACCCACCCGGTGCTCGGATTCTCGGAGAGCACCTACAGCAGCGGCTACACCGACTACGTGCTCGCGCAGCAGCAGACCTTCGCGCAGATGCCCGCGCACGTGCTGTTCATGCCCGGGCTGTGGCAGCAGCAGTTCCCCTCCGAGAACCTCGCCGAACAGTACTACGCCTGCGCCGCCAACTCCGCCGGCTACTGGATCTACACCTTCGAGAGTCTGCTCGAGGACGTGAGCCGCCTGCCCGGCTACCAGCTCCGGGAGCCCAATGAACGCTACTGGGAGGCGATGGCGCTCGCCAACAGCGAACTCGACAGGCTCGTGGCCTCGGGCGGGACGTACGAGTCCACGCTGAAGGTGCGGCCCTTCGACCCGCCGCTGCCGGTGCTGGCTACCGGCGACATCCCCATCGAGGCCCTCGTGGCCGCGCCGGACGCCGAGCCGCTGTCGATGGGGCCGATCACCGCGCCGCGCCTGCGCTACCGCAACCCGCTGTTCATCCTGTGCACCGCGGAGGAGCCCGTGACGGTGCACGTGACCAACGTGCAGCTCGCGAACTACCTTCCCGGGACCACCTGGGCCGTGGTCGCCCCCGATGGCACGCGCGTGCTCGAAGGGCAGATGAAGGTCCACGAGAGCACCGATGTCGAGTTCACCCCCGAGCAGGGCGGCGTGTACCTGCTGATCGCGTCCTCCGGCCAGAATGCCCATACGCTGACCGTGCTCACCGAGCAGCCATATGCCCTGAGCGCGAGTGAGCAGTACCCGCTCATCGCCAACGGCTTCATCGGGCGCATGTACTTCTTCGTGCCGCCCGGCGTGACCGGATTCAGCGTCTTCGCGAAGGCCGAGGGACAGGCGGCCGGGCGCGGTGGCAAGCTCACGGCGTTCGCGCCGGACGGGACGGCCGTGGCGCATATCGAGGGCGACCTGGGGGTGCTCACGGAGATGCCGGTCGCGGTTCCGAAGGGCGCCGATGGCCGGGTCTGGTGCCTCGCCGCCGACGAGCTGACCAACGATCTGAGGGTCTACCTCTCGCCGGAGATCCCGCCCTATCTGAGTCCCGACCCCACGCGCGTGCTGACCGTGGCGCCGTAGCCGCGCGGGCTACTGCGGCAGCACCGTCGGCGTGCCGATTGCCGAGCTGACCGTCCGCCCGTCCACAGTCACGCTGTACCCGCCATCGGCGACCGCGATGTCCAGGCGGCGCCCGCGCAGGCGCAGGCCGGTCAGACGCAGCTCCGGCGAGAAGCTCGGCGGGTGCGGATCGACGGTGATGGTCCCGTCGGCGGCCACACCCACGCCGAACATGCCGAAGATGATCGCCTGCGCGCCCGCGACCGCGCCGATGGTGTTCTGCAGCGGCGTGTCGCGGCGATAGTCAATGTTGTTGGCCACGATCGAGTCGCCCCAGTAGGGCATGCGCTCACCCCACCACAGCACGCGGCGCAGGATGTCCTCGGCCAACTCCGACCGCCCGGCCTTGTAGAGCCGCTCGATGATCTGCGGGGTGAACGCGGTGTAGTTGCCCCCGCCGCCGTTGTCGATGTCGATCTGATCGTAGGCCGGGTCGAGCTTCGACATGCTGTGCAGGCCCCACGCCGACAGGAACTCATCCTCGTTGAGGTGGCTCAGCAGCCCCTCGAGCTGATCCTCGTCCAGCACCCCGCAGCCGATGAGCTTGAACATCTGCACGGTCCAGCGCAGGTCGGGGGCGAAGTTCTCGTCGAGGTGCCGGAACCACCCGTCCTCCGCGCTCCACATCAGCCGCCTGATGAGCCGCTTGAGAGCCTCGGCCCGGGCGGGCAGATCATCGGCGCGCGCGCCTGCCATCTGCGCCAGCTCGTGGGCGGCGAGGTAGTTCGCGTAGCGCCGCCCGTTGAGGTCGGGCAGGTAGTTGTCGTAATGCAGCTCACCGCGCAGCTCCAGGTGGTTGTTGCCCTTCCCGTAGTCGATCAGGCCGACCGGCAGCTCGGGGTGGTCGCGGTAGGTGGCGTGGACGATGACCCAGTCGATGACGCTCCGGCCCGCGACCTGCTCGCGCAGGAAGTCGGTGTCGCCGGTCAGCAGCACGTGATAGTAGACCAGGAAGATGATCTTCTCCTGGTTCACCGGGTACCACGGCCCGAAGGCCTCTCCGGTGGTGGGCACGAAGGCAAAATGCTTCGTCATGTCCAGGGCCAGGAACTGCCGCACGTGCGCCTTGAGCGCCTCAGGATCGTAGAGCGGCAGCAGCTCCCATGGCTCGCCGAAGTCCCATAGATAGCAGCACACGCAGCCGCCGTTGATGCCACCGGTCGAGTAGTAGGGATCGACCACGAACTCAGGCACCCGCCACTGGTTGAGCAGCAGCCCGACCAGCGCGCGCTCATAGAAGCGCGTCAGGCGCGGGTCCGATGCCTCCAGCCGCGGCACACGCCGCCACAGCTCCTCGACCTCCACCGCCCACTGTGCCCGCGCCGCGAGCACCCCGTCGTGGCCGGAGCGCAGCAGCCTCCGGCAATCATCCCCGGCCTGCTCCACGCGCCCCATCGCCACGGCGACGTGAGCCGTCCGCGACTCGCCCGGCTGCAGCGTCAGCGCACCCTCCCAGTGGCCGCACGGCGTCTCCCAGCGATCCATCGGCAGGTCGGTGCTCACGGCGATGGCGCCATCGGGCCTGCGCTTCGCCAGCAGGCCGGGATCGCCCGGATCGAGCGCCCAACCCGGGGCGCGTTCGGCCCAGGGCAGCGACGCCTCAGAGCTGCCCGGCCCGGAGAACTCCCAGAAGCTCACGTGGTCCACTCCGCCGCGGACCACGAGCTGCACGGGCACACTCACGGCCGCGGATCCCGTGTTCGTGACCGTGAACTCGAGCAGCGCCGCGCGCCGGTCCATGGGCACGACGAGGCTGCTCTCGACCTCAAGCTCACGCAGGCCGCCCTGGCGCCGGCACTCGTTCCCGTTCCACAGGAAGTCATCGGTGGGCACGATCTCGCCATCCAGCCGGACCTCCAGCAGGAAGTCGGTGCTCGCCCACGGCGGCGCCCACAGGCCGCGCACCGACAGGGCGTCGCGGTAGGGCACCGAGCAGGTGAGCATGAAGCCCTTGATGCCGAAGTGTTCCTCGGCGGTGATGATGCCCCGGCCGGGCATGGCGAAGACGCCGGACGGGTCGGTGAGGACGGCCTGCCAGTCGCTGGGCATGGTGGCTCCCGGACAACCGTGATGGCGGCGAGGCGTTGTCGGCGCCCTCGTTCGCCCGCGCCAGGCCCGTGACCTCGTGTGCGGCGCATACCGGACGGCCGTGAATGAAGGCCCCGGTGCGACGACGGCGAACCGACCACCGCCGTGGAGATGTTCGCCGGGCAGCCACAATCATGCGCCACCGGGAGTTGGTCAGCCATGCGCCTGTGGACGACCGCCGCGTTCGCCCAGCTCGTGCTCATGACCACCGTCGGGAGCGCCTATGCGCTGCTACCCCATCGCGACGTCTTCGTCAGCTCCAATGCCCCGCCGGGCGGCGACGGCACGCGTGAGCGGCCCTACTCGAGCATCCAGGAGATGGTTGACAGGCATGACGCCGAGTGGGGCCAGGTCTTCCTCGAGCCGGGAGTCTACCGCGAGGATGTGATCATCCATCGCGGGCGCTTCTGGATCATGCCCGCCAGGCAGTACGACGTCATCATCGAGGGCTCCATCACCGTCCGCCGCCCCGGCATCTTCATCCGCGGGCTGGACATCCGCTCCCAGGGCAGTGGTATCATCTTCGAGGAGGGCGCCACCGGCTGCCAGGTCGAGCAGTGCCGAATCCTCAGCGTGGGCGACGGCCACGCGGGGATCGAGATCGTCGGCGACAACTGCGCCAACACGCTGCTCAGCGACAACATCATCGACCTGCGTGGTCAGGAGGGGCAGGATCGTACCGGCATCCGTGTGCGCGTTGGTCCGGGCGTGACCGGCAACCGCCTCGACCACAATCAGGCGCTCGGCTGCGAGACCGGCATCGCCTTCGTCTCCGCCGAGGGCATCACCGACGAGACCAACATCGCCAGCTCGAACCGCTTCGAGACGAACTTCATCGGCCTCGACCTCGGCGTCCCGGGCGTGACCGCGCGTTACAATCGGTTCCGTGGCAACACCCGGGCGGGTGTGCGGGTGAGTGCGGGCCCGAATCTGCTGGTCGCCAACCGCTTCGACCAGGACGCCACGGCGGTGCTGCTCAGCGCCGACGGCGTGGCGCTGCACAGCAATGTCATCGCCGACTGCGGCGGCCCCGCGATTGCGGTCACCGGGGGACGGTCGGTGCTGCTCAACAACACGCTCTACGCCGAGCGGGACGCGGGCGCGCTCGTGGACGTCGGCGAGGGCGCTGCGGTCGAGGCGCGTCATAACATCTTCGCCGCCCCCGGCGAGATCATCGCCGGCGCGGGGACGCTCGACCTCTTCCGCAACCTGTTCAGCCACGAGGTCCCGGCCGCGCGGGCGGATGAGGGCGCCATCTTCGCCGACCCGCACTTCGCCAACCCCGCGCAGGACGACCTGCACCTCGCGCCCGACAGTCCCGCGGCCCATGCCGCCGAGGCCGTCGAGGTGCGCACCGACGCCGATGGCCTCGGCCGACCCTGGGGCCCCATGGGCAGTATCGGCGCCTACGAGGCGCCCGGAGAGCCCCTGGGGCGCACGCTGCATGTTGCGCCCGGCGCCGAGGGCGGCGATGGGAGTGCGCAGGCGCCCTTCGGCCTGATCTCCGCCGCCGCCGACCGCGCGCTGCCCGGCGATGAGATCGTACTGGCCGATGGCGAGTATGAGTTTGGCGAAGACACCATCGAGTGCTCCGGCGCGCCGGACGCTCCGATCGTCATCCGCCCGGCGACGCCGCAGGGCGCGGTCATCCTGCGCAGCCGCCTGGTGCTCGAACGCTGCTCGTACGTCGAGATCCGCGACCTGCGCTTCCTCGAGATCCCGCGCAATTTCCTGATCTTCGGGCCCTACTGCCGCAACTCCGCGCTCATCGACTCCGTGGCCATCCGCACTGAGTCCGGCGGCGGCAACGCCATCAACGTCAACGGTCCGGGCAGCCAGAACCTGCTCTTCGAGGGCAACACCATCAAGCTCAACCATGGGGCGGTCGGCATCAATTTCGCCTGCCAGCGCTTCAACTGGCGC
This sequence comes from uncultured Armatimonadia bacterium, assembly GCA_964617715.1. GTDB lineage: Bacteria > Armatimonadota > Zipacnadia > Zipacnadales > UBA5352 > JALGVA01. Next base: position 96,144 of record CAZTZN010000001.1, read on the forward strand.
CAGACGCTGCGCGGCAACGACATCTCCGGCTGCTTCTACGGCGTGCAGACCGGCGGCGGCTCCTACCCCACCGCGCCCCCGGGCTACCACATCATTGAGGGGAACACCTTCCACGACAACTGGAAGGACGGGGTGCATACCAAGGGCACCGACCAGATCATCTGCGGCAACCACTTCTACAACAACGCCAACCATGCCATCACTACGCGCTACGGCGCCCGCAACGTGATCGTCGGCAACTGGATTCACGACAACGGCCAGGGCATCCGCCTGCACAGCCCCAGTCACTTCGTCATCAACAACCTCATCTACAACAACCGCGGCTTCGGCATCCACGCCGCCTCCTGGCCGGGCGGGCAGGCGGCCGCCGCCTACCCCTACAACTTCGAGCCATCCTACGAGCCCTCGCACGAGGTGTGGATCGCCTACAACACCATCGCGGGCAACGCACGGGGCCCCATCGACGCCAACACCGGCGCGCGACTGATGATTCTGCGCAATATCATCGTCGGCACCGATCCGGAGCAGCCCGCCATCGCCTTTGCGCCCGGCAGCGCCGCCCGACAGGTCGAGGGTAATCTCTACTGGAACGCGCTGCGGCCGGTGCTGCGCGAGTATGAGGGGGGCGGCTTCGAGCGCGTCGCCGATCCCATGTTCGTGGACCCGGACAGCGGCGACTTCCGCCTGCGTCCGGGCAGCCCGGCCTACCAGATGGAGGACTTCGCCGACGCGCTCTCGGCGGTGTTGTCCCGCGCCCCCTGCGGCATCCCGCTGGGCGATCACATCGGCTCATCACTGCCCCCCGCCCCGCCGGTGCCGGGCGAGGGGTAGGCTCGTGCACCGCCCGCGGCCTGAGCGGCCAGGGTGCCTGCACGGTCAGTGGCCCGGCGGGACGTCTGGCGGCCCGGGACGCCGGTACCAGGTTGCGGAATTGCCCGCAAGTTGCTCGACGTGTTGGGCCTCACCCCCGTCCCCCTCTTCGTCCCGGAGAGGGGGACGACACAACCCTTCTCGGATGGCCGAGAAGGGCTCAGATGCCCCGGGAACCGATCGCTGTCCCCTCCGGAACGGAGGGGGTGCCCGAGCGCAGCGAGGGCGGGGGAGGTCGGAATCTCCCTGCGCCGACTTCTGCAACTGACTACTATGCGACGAACCACCTGATCGCCGCGCGGCGCTGCGTGCGGGTGAACGCGCGCGTCCACGGGTCGATGACCAGCTCATGAACCACGCCGTCGGTGCGCGGTAGCACCCAGCCGAAGTTCCAGTTGCGCTCGCCATAGGCCAGCGGCGTCGCCGGGGCCACACGCACCAGCGGCTGGGACTCGCCTCCGAGGAAGCCCTGGTCCTCGTGGTTGTAGATCGGCCCCAGCTCCACAAACACCTCATGGGAGATCGGCGCTGCACCTTCAGGGGCGAGGTCGGCGCACAGGTCCGCGATGCCGACCTTCAGGGCGCAGCCCGCCCGGAAGGCCTCCTGCAGCGCCCGCAGTGACCCGAAGCTCGGCCGCCCCCGCGCATCGTGGGCGAGCACCTCCTCCCAGCGCTCGTTGACCCGGAAGGCGTACTCGCCGAAATCATAGAGGTAGTTCTCCGACGGCGCGTCTGTGTCGGTGTCCCACCGGTTGAGCGCATGGTACTTCGGGGGAGGGGCGGTCGGCAGCGCCCCGTCGGAGCGCCGCGGGGCCAGGAAGGGCCGCGCGATGCCCGCCTGGCCATTGTCGTTGACCAGGAAGAACGAAAGCGAGGGGAAGTCGCCGAAGCCCAGCGAGCAGTCGGCCGGGTAGCGCGTGGTCTGGATGCCCGCGACGTGCTCGCCCGCGAGCCGGTAGACCACGCCGAAGTTCATCATCTCCTGCACCAGCCCCACGTCGGAGCCCGGCGCGGACATGTGCTCGCCGTAGTCGAAGGTGGCGTAGCTGCGCAGGTCGGCGCCACGCCCGACGGCGGCCGCCAGGTCCGCCCGGTCACCCGCCGTCACCTCCCGCCGCTCATTCAGGCGCAGCGCGCACCGCCATGTCGAGCATCCCATGCGCGTCACTCCATCGCGCCTACGGATAGTCCACCCTCACGACCACGTCCCGGCAGCTCTGGCTGGCCAGGCGCGCGCGGATCGAGGCCCACCAGGCCTCGCCGATGTCGGTGCTGTTCGCCGCGCCGAAGGCGACCTGACGGAAGCCGGGGCGGTCGGCGTAGTGCCCCGGCGCGTCAATGCGCAGCTCGCCATCGACATAGACCCGCAGATCCTCGCCCTCGGTCTCGATGCGGTAGGTGTGGAAGTCGTCGGTGGTGTCCATCTCCCAGCGGATGTTCCGGTCGAACCACAGCCCGATGTGGTCCGGCCACAGCCCCAGCCGCTCCTGGGCGGCGCCGTTGCCGAAGAGCACGAAGCTGGAGCCGGACAGCACCTTGGCGCGTGCCTCGATGACTACCGGCTCGCCGGCCGTGGCGCCCCAGGGGTAGCGGTAGTAGTGGTAGTCGCCCGAGACCGTCCCACGGTCGGCGATAAACAGCGCGCCGTCGGCCAGCTCCTCGGTTGTCCGCTCCGAGCCCGGGTCGCGGTACCACGGCGCCTGTGGGGTTTCGTCGCCCTCCCAGACGATGCTCCACTCATCGGCGCCCGGCAGCTCCTCGGCCACGAGCGCGATCTCGACACGGTTGGCGCCGCGCACCAGCCACGCCACCTGCAGCGGGAAGTCAATCCAGCCGTCGGTGATGGTCGCGTCTCCGAGTTCGTGGCCGTTGAGTCTCACCCGCACCTGCTCGGCGCGCGCCACTCCGGGCATCTCGATGTGCAGCGTCACCGTCGGCTCCGCGCCCGCGGCCTGTGCCGCCGCGAAGTCCTCGCCGACCGGAATCCCGGTCACCAGCGGCTCGCCCGGCGCGACGCTCACCGGGTGCAGCGGCGTGAGGACCGGAAGGTTGCGGTAGCGCTCGCCGCCGGCCAGCCACGAGTTGGCGCTACCGTCGCGCACCGTCACGAAGTAGAGCTTATCCAGCGTGGTCATGGCCGCGGGGTCGCCGATCTCGCGGAAGATGGCGGAGGTCGGGCTGAACAGATTGAAGGTGTGGATGCCGTCCGCGCCCGCGGTCCACGCGTTCATGGCCCGGCCACGGTAGCCCTCCACCGTCGCCCGGCGGAAGCGCGTCTCGCCACGCACCCGCGAGTCGCTCAGGCACGGGTAGACCGGCACGTCGTAGCGATGGCCCAGCTCGACGCTGTACTCCCACGGGTTGAGCTTGAAATATCCGGCGGTAATGAGCAGGTCCACCAGGCCCTCTTCGAGCCAGCGTTCGATGTCGAGGCCCATGTCGCGGTCGAACTCCACCGAGTCGGCCACGCGCACGCTGATGAGGATCGGGCGCCCGCGCTGCAGGCCAACCTCCTCGGTCATGGCGCGCACCCGTCGGATCAGGTCGGTCATCATCTCGCGCTCTTCCTCGCTGGCGACGCCGCCGTTGGCGACGCTGGCGAAGTAGCACATGTGTCGGAAGAAGTCCAGCTCGATCCCGTCCACGTCGTAGTTGCGGCACACCTCGTCGATGAAGCCGAAGGCCAGGTCGCGGACCTCGGGCAGGGCGTAATTGACCGAACTCCAGCGCCCAAACGGAGTGCGCCTGACCGGGTCGCCCACCAGCCACTCAGGGTGCTCTTCCTTGAGCGGCGGGTAGAGCAGGTAGGGCCTGTCCGGGCGCCAGGCGGCATCGTGGGTGTCGTTCATGCGCATCGACCAGAACGCTTCCATCCCGTTGGCGTGGGCGAAATCGATCACACTGCGCAGGCAATCTGAGCCCTGGTCGATCAGCGCCTGCGAGATGTTCTGCCTGGTGGGCAGCAGGCCGTAGTCGCCCGGCTGGCGCGTCAGGAGGGTGCCGACCTTCGTGTCATGGGTGAAGAAGCTGAAGCCCGAGCTGATGGTGCAGTAGGCGATGGTGCCGACCTGGGAGTCTGCGAGCGCAGTGGTGCGCAGGTCGAGGAAGTTCTGCACGGTCACCTCGCGATCGCCCGGGAAGTAGAGGCAGTCGCAGCCATCATTGTTGGCGATGATGCCCCCCGGGGCGTGCGCCAGCTCCCGCCGCACCTCGCGAAGCTGCTCGAGCGTGAGTTGGCCGTCGCCGGCCTGCTGTGCGGGCACCATGCTCACCACCATGGTCGAAACGATTGTCGCCACGAGAAACGCAAGTCCCGGGTTCGAACGCCTCATGCCATCAGCCTCCTGCCGGTCATCCTCGGCCCGGCGACGTTACACCACGCGCCGGACCCCTTCGAGTCCATGCGGCCCCCGGATCCATGACGCGACAGCCACACCCCGACCGGTGTGTTGTCCTGTCGCGCCACACACACCTCCCCCTCGAGGACGCGGTGGCGCGCGGCCGGCAAGGTCCGCGCGCGCACGATGGCGAACATCGCCACG
>CAZTZN010000002.1:0-94232 GCA_964617715.1 uncultured Armatimonadia bacterium
TCAACTGCACCAACTGCGGCCCCCGTTTTACCATCATCGAGGGCGTGCCTTACGACCGCCCCAAGACCTCGATGGCGCGCTTCGAGATGTGCGCACAGTGCCGACGCGAGTACGAAGACATCGATGACCGTCGCTATCACGCGCAACCGGTGGCCTGCCCGCACTGCGGCCCGACGCTGTGGTTCGTGAGCGGCGACGGGCATGAGCGAGGCGAGGACGCGCTCGCGGCGGCGCGGAGGTTGCTGATCGAGGGGCGGATCGTCGCGGTGAAGGGCCTCGGGGGCTTCCACCTCGCCTGCGACGCCGACAACGACGCGGCGGTGCGGCGCCTGCGCGAGCGCAAGGGCCGCGAGGCCAAGCCGCTGGCGGTGATGGCATATGACCTCGCCACGGCGCGCAGTTTTGCGCATGTGGGCGAGGATGCCGCGACGCTCATGACGAGCCCTGAGTCGCCGATCGTGGTGTGCGACAAACGCGAGGATGCGCCGCTGGCGGAGTCGGTCGCGCCCGACACCGACAGCTACGGGGTGATGCTGCCGTATACGCCGCTGCACCTTCTGCTGCTGGAGCGCCTGCCGGTACGGGCGCTGGTGATGACCAGCGGCAACCTGTCGGACGAACCGCTCGCAACCGACAACGAGGAGGCCATGCGGCGGCTGGGCGGGATCGCCGACGGCTTCCTGATGCACGACCGCGACATCTTCATCGGCTGCGACGACTCGGTCATCCGTCCCACGGCGCGCGGGCCGGTGCAGCTTCGGCGCGCGCGAGGGTATGTGCCCTTCCCGGTGCAGTTGCATCGCAACCTGCGGCCCGTGCTCGCTGTGGGGGCGCACCTGAAGAACACTTTCTGCATCACGCGTGGGCGCAGCGCGTTCATCAGCCAGCATATCGGTGACCTCGAGGATCTGACGACCCTGGAGTACTTCGAGCGCTCGGTCGCGCACTTCGAGAGGTTCCTGCAGGTGACGCCCGAGGGCCTCGCCTGCGATCTGCACCCGGATTTCCTGTCCACGCGTTACGCCGAGCGCCTGGCGGAGGAACGTGGCCTGCCGCTCGAGCGCGTCCAGCACCATCACGCGCATCTGGCGGCGGTGCTGGCCGACAATCAGGTGGAGGGCCCGGCCCTCGGCCTGATCTGCGACGGCACCGGCTACGGCGCGGACGGGACCGTGTGGGGTTGCGAGCTGCTGGTGGGAGGAGCGGCACACTACCAGCGCGTGGGGCACCTGCGGCAGATTCGCCTGGCGGGCGGTGAGGCGGCGATCAGGCAGCCGTGGCGCGTCGCCGCCGCCTGGTTGGCCGAGGCCTTCGGGCCGGCCTTCATTGACGAGCTGAGCATTCCGCTTTTACGCCGCATCGACCGCGACGCCTGGGCGACGCTGACTCGCATGATCGAGCGCGGGGTGAATGCGCCGATCGCGTCGTCGGCGGGGCGGCTGTTCGACGCGATCGCCGCGCTCATCGGCCTCTGTGACCACGCGCGGTACGAGGCGCAGGCGCCCATGAAGCTGGAGGCCATCGCCGAGCGCGGCGCGAAGGCCTATGCGTTCGAGCTGCGCGACGAGGATGGCGGGCTGATCCTGGACCCGACACCGGCCATCCGGGAGATCGTGGCAGATATCGAGCGCGGGGTGGCCCAGGCGCGCATCGCCGGCCGTTTCCACGCGACCTTCGTGTGCATGCTGGCGGCGGCGGCGGAGCGGATGGCGCGGCGCACGGGCATTGAGCTGGTGGCGCTGTCGGGCGGGACCTTCCTCAACCGCATCGTCATCGAGGACCTGATGGACGAGCTGGAGCGACGCGAACTCAGACCGATCATGCACCGGGCCACCCCACCGGGCGATGGATGCATATCGCTGGGGCAGGCCGTGGTTGCGCAGGCGAGGTGGCAGTGATGTGCGTGGCCGTGCCATCGAAGATCGTGGAGATTGACGCCGACACCGCGACCGTGGAGGTCACCGGCACGCGTTCGAGCGCGCGGCTCGACTTCATCGAGGACGCGAAGGTGGGCGACTACGTGCTGGTGCACGCCGGCTTCGCCATCACGAAGATCGACGCCGAGGAGGCCGAGGAGACGCTCGCGCTGATGAGCGAGGTGGGCCTGATATGAGCGGGGGGCGCGAGCGCATCGTGGCCGAGGCTCGCCGGCTGGCCGAGGAGGTCTGTGCGGTCGCCGACCGCCCGGCAACGCTCATGGAGGTGTGCGGGACGCACGCCCATCAGTTCGCGCGCTACGGGCTGGCGCAGATGCTGCCCGAGTACGTGGAGCTGCTCTCGGGGCCGGGCTGCCCGGTGTGCGTGACGCCCGCGGGTGAGATCGACGCCGCCCTGGCGCTGGCGCGCATCCCCGACGTGACCATCGCCACCTTTGGTGACATGGTACGCGTGCCCGGCAGCGAGTCCACGCTGGCGCAGGAGCGCGCCCATGGGGCGGATGTGCGCGTGCTGTTCTCGCCGATCGAGGCGGTGGACCTGGCGCAGAAGACCGACCGGCAGGTGGTGCTGCTGGGCGTGGGCTTCGAGACCACCGCGCCGGGGGTGGCGATCGCGGTCGCCCAGGCGAAGCGCCGCGGCCTGGACAACTTCACCGTGCTGTGCACGCACAAGCGGCTGATGCCGGCGCTGGAGGCGCTGATGGCGGCAGACGACGTCGCCATCGACGGGCTGCTGGCCCCGGGGCACGTCAGCACGGTCATCGGCTGGGGCGCCTATCGCGAGTTCATTGAGCGCCATCAGATTCCATGCGTCGTCGCCGGCTTCGAGCCGCACGAGATGCTGCGCGCGATTCTCGCGCTGGTCCACCAGCTCGCCGAGGGCCGCGCGGAGGTGGAGAACGAGTACCCGCGCGCGGTCACCGAGGAGGGCAACCTCAAGGCGCTGGCGGCCATTGACGAGGTCTTTGAGCCGACCGACGCCGAGTGGCGCGGGCTGGGCGTGATCCCGGCCGGCGGAATGAAGTTGCGTGCCGCCTTCGCCGACTTCGACGCCGCGGGGCGCTTCGGCATCAGCATCGAGGAAGGCCGCGAGGACCCGCGCTGCCGCTGCGGTGACGTTCTGCGCGGGGCGCTCCGGCCGGCCGAATGCGGGGCCTTCGGGCGCGCCTGCACCCCGGCACATCCGCTGGGCCCGTGCATGGTCTCGTCCGAGGGCGCCTGCGCGGCGGCGTACAAGTACGGGGGGGGCGGGGACTGACTGAAATGACCGAGCGCGACGACATCATCACTCTCGGGCACGGGGGCGGCGGCAGGCTCATGCACGAGCTGATCGTGGATGAGCTGCTGGCCGCGTCCGATGTCATGACTGAGCGCGACCTCGAGGACGCCGCGCTCATCGACGACGGGCGACTGGCGATCTCCACCGATGGCTTCACCGTGCAGCCACTCTTCTTCCCCGGCGGCGACATCGGCAAGCTGGCGGCCTGTGGCACCATCAACGACCTGGCGATGCGCGGCGCCCGGGCGCGCTGGCTGTCGATCGCGATGATCATCCAGGAGGGCTTCCGCCTCAACGACCTGCGGCGCATCGTGCGCTCGATCCGCGAGGCCTGTGCCGCCGATGGCGTGCATGTGGTCACCGGCGACACCAAGGTGGTCGGGCGCGCCGCCGCCGACGGCATCTTCATCACCACCACCGGCGTGGGCGAACGCTTCGCCGAGCCTGCCCCGAGCGCGACGGCCGCGTGCCCGGGCGACCGCGTGCTGGTCAGTGGCACCCTCGGCGACCACGGCGTGTGCATCCTCGCCGCGCGGGAGGAGCTGTCCCTGGCGCAGACCATCGCCAGCGACTGCGCGTCGCTGCTGCCGCTGGCGGAGGCGATCATCGCCGCGGGCGCGGGCGGGGTGCGCGCCCTGCGCGACATGACGCGCGGCGGGATGTCGGCGGCGGTCAACGAGATCGCGCTGGCGTCGGCGGTCTCGATCGAGATCGAGGAGGACGCGGTGCCGGTACGGCGCGAGGTGCGCGGGGCCTGCGAGCTGATGGGCATGAGTCCGCTGGAGATCGCGAACGAGGGCAAGCTGCTGGCCATCGTCGCGCCGGAGGTGGCAGACGACGTGCTGGCGGCCATGCGCGCGCAACCGCTCGGGCGCAACGCCGCCGTGGTGGGCGAGGTCGGTGACGGACCGGCAGGACGCGTGGCGGCGCGCACGGCCCTGGGCACGCTGCGGATAATCGACCTGCCCGCGGGCGAGCTGCTGCCGCGCATCTGCTGAGGGAGGGCCATGGTCGGCGACACGGTCATCATCGGCATCGGCGACGAGCGACGGCGCGATGACGGCGTCGGGCCGGCGGTCGCGCGCGTGCTGAGAGAGGGGAGTCTGCCCCGAGGCGTGCGCGTTCAGGAGGCTCGTGAGGGCCTCGACCTCACGGCGGAACTCGAGGGCGTCGGACGCGCCATCATCATTGCGGCGGCGAAGCTGGGCGCGCCGCCGGGCAGCATCCACGTGCTCTCCTCCACCGACGCCGAGGCGCGCGCCGACTACCTCTCGGCGCCGGAGACGATGACACTGATCGACGCGTTGGAGATGGCGGCGCTGATCGGCGCGGCGCCGGAGGTGCTGATCGTGGGCATCGAGCCCGCGGAGATCGTCCCGGGCCACACGCTCAGCCGCGACGTCAAGCGCTCGGTGCGCGCTGCGGCCGAGGTCGTGCTTGAGCTGGCGGGCGATGAGGGGGCGTGGCGCACAGGCGGCCGATGATGGCGATTGCCCGCGAACGGCCAACGGTTTGTCCCCCGGAAGGCCCCGCTCCCCTCGCCGACGAACCCACCTCCGCCGTCCAGATCACCTGCGGAGGCGCGTCATGTTCGCCCTGTCCTGTCTCGGACTGATGCTCGGCGCCGGTGCGCCCGGCGCTCCCGTGCCGGAGATCTACGCTCCCTACCTGCGGGACAACCCGCCCGAGATCATCGAGGAGTTGCCCGAGCAGCGGATCGGCGAGGTCATCGTGCGGGAGTTCTGGTTCGTGCCGCGCGAGATCCCCGGCACCGACGAGCGCTACGAGATTCACTCAGTGCTGGCCCGCCCGGCGGCGCCGGGGCCGCACCCGGCCATCCTGTTCTGCCACGGCGGCGGTGGGTACACCCAGCGCGAGCGCGTGTGCATCATCGCCTGGGCGAAGGCCGGCTATGTGTGCATCGGCCAGGACCAACCCGGTTTCTGCAACCTGGGCGCCTCTCTGTCGCGCGGCCCGGTTGCCCGCGTCACGGGCAACACTTTCTCCTCCATCCCCGACGCGACCGTCAGCCCGCTCTATGACGGCGTGGTCGCGGTGTTACGCTCGCTGTCAATCCTGCGCACTCACCCGGACGTGGACCCGGACCGCATCGGCGTCTTCGGCGGATCGTGGGGCGGCTACATGACCAACATGGCGGCGGCGCTCGCCGGCGACAAGCTCGCCGCCGCCTTCGCGGTCTACGGCGCGGGCTACTACGACCTCGCCACCGACTGGACGCTGCGGATGCAGGCCATGCCCGATGATGAGCGCGAGCGCTGGCTGGCGGCCTTCGACCCGGGGCGTCTGGCCACGAACACCACGGCCGACTACATGATCCTGCAGGCCACCAACGACTGGTATTTCTGGCCGCCGTCGATCGAGGCGACGCTGGACAACATCCCCGCGCGGGGGCCGAGCCCGCGCAAGAACTGGTTGTTCTCCCCGAATGACTACCACGCCATCCGCCTTCCCGGCGGCACCGGCTCGCGGCTGGTCAGCCACGTCGAGCACCGCACGTACATGGAACTGCGCTTCATGGACTGGCGCCTGAAGGGCACCGCGCCCGCATTCCCGACTGCTGAGGCGATCGGCCAACCGGTGCGCGAGGGCGACGATCACGTGCGCGTACGCTTCGCCACCACCTCGGAGTTGCCCATCGTCAGCGCGCAGGTCTACTGGACCGCGGGTGAGATGCCGTGGCGCTTGCAGTGGTGGGAGCCGGTCGAGGCCGAGGCGGTTGGCGATGGCGTCTACGAGGCGCTGGTGCCCGTGCGCCACGCTTCGCGCCCCATCCTGTGGCTGGGCGTGATCTCCGACGAGGGCGAGGCGACCGTCTCCACGCGCATCGGCCGCATCCAGCCGACGGAGCTGGGCTGGGCGGCTGAGGAGAAGCCGATGCCGGTGACCATCGCCGACCTGAACACCCTCTTCGGCCCGGGCCGGTGGCGCTGGGCGGCGGGTTCACCGCGCAAGGAAGGCACGGTGAGCACCGTCGCCGGGGCCGCGCGCGATGAGGGCGGTGAAGGCCTGCTCATCCGCGGGCGGTACTCCGGCGCGTTCTGGGGCGTGCGCACGCTGGATATCGAGGCGGCGGGCGCGACCGGCCTGCGCATGTGGGTGAGCTCGGGCGGCGAGGAGCCGGTGGACAGCTTCCACGTGGGCCTGGTGGTCGAGGTCGAGGCGGGACGACGCTACATCTGGCACGCGCGAAGCGTCGAGGGCGTGAGCTTCGGCCCGGAGTGGACCTGCCTGCATCTGCCGTGGGAGGACTTCGCGTGCGTGGACTCCCCCGACGACCCGCCCGTGCCGCTGATGAGCGACGGGCTGGGCGAGCTGCGCCTCACGGTGGACACGGTGGGCCAGATCATCCACGTGGATGACGTTGAGTTCATGGGCCCGGACGCGTAGGCTCGGCGGCGCCCTCGCCCCGGCAGGTTCGCGGTGCTGTGGGAGCGAACTTCCGCCCATGCATGGTCGCTGCGGATCCCGGGGAGGTCACCGATGAGACGGGCTCTGCTCATGATGCTGCCGGCGTTGACGCTGCTGGTCGCCGGAGGCGCACAGGCGCAGATCGTGACGTCGTTGCAGGCCGACGAGCATACGCTGCTGCTCTACCACTTCGATGGCGACGGTGATACCATCCTGGACTCGGGGCCGCTGGGCCTGAACGGCACGCTCAACGCCGGAGAGATCGCGCGCACTGAGGGTGTGGTTGGCCGGGCGCTGAGCCTCGCCGCCGGTCAGGCAGTCACCGTCCCGACGCCCGACGCGCTGCGCGGCCTCGATCAGATTACCATCGAAGTGTGGTTCCGCACCACCGACCCGGACCCCATGCACCGACAGCGCCTGGTGCTCTACTGGGAGCACTATCTGATCAGTATCTTCGAGGGCGCACGCCTTACCGGCCACCTCTACGATCAGGACGTGAAGAAGTACGTAGCCCGCGCGCATACGCCCATCGTCCCCGGCACGTGGTACCACGCCGCACTGACCTGGGACGGCGAACGCATGCGTCTGTGGCTCAACGGCCGCATCGAGCAGACACTGCGCATGACCGGCACGATCAACGCCGCGCCGACGGGTGGGCTGCAGCTCGGCTCGGCCGGGGGCGACTCGTTCATCGGCGACATCGATGAGCTGCGCATCTCGTCAATCGCGCGCCCGTCGTTCCCGGATGCCCGCCGCATGGACTTCTGCCGGCCCTCCGAAACCCTGCTGGTCTCGCCCGGCCTGGCGCGCATGCTCTTCGATGCGCTGGTGCCCGCGGAGGCCGGCGCGGTCGAGTGCACCGCAACCCTCGGCGACCTCACGGATAGCGCGACCGTCGCCGCGGAGGACCTGAAGCCGGTCGAAGGCAGCGACTTCCTGGCCGGTGCGGCGCAGGTGCAGTTGCGCCTCCCCGAAGGCCTGTCCGGTGATGCGACTCTGGCCGGAGCCATCTCGTATCAGCTCGAAGGCGAGACCGTCCGGGCCGAGCGCGAGTTCCCGGTGACCATCCAGTCGATGGTGCCTGTGCCGGCCATGGAGTTCCGCGGGGCGTGGACGCACAGCCACAGGATCGACGATCCGGAGGACATCTTCGCGCGCATGGAGGCCGCCGGGCTCAATGCCGCCATCATGCGCGTTCGTCGGGGCGAGACGGCGTACTACCGCTCCACGCTCGGGCCGATCTCGGTGGTCCCCTTCGAGAACGAGACCTTGCTGGAGGACTGCGCGGCGGCGGCGAAGCGCCACGGCATCGCCCTGCACCTCTACGTCAACAACTTCCCCATCGGCTCGCCCGACAGCCAGATCGCGCAGCAGATGCGCGCCGAGGGGCGCTGGCAGAAGAACTCGGCGGGCGAGGACGTGCCGTGGCTGTGTCCCAGCCACCCCGCGAATCTGGAGCTGGTCGAGGCCGCAATGGTGGAGCTGGCGCGGGACTACGACATCGCGGGCGTGCAGTACGACTTCATCCGCTACGGCGGGGATGATGTGTGCTTCTGCGACCGTTGCCGCGCGGGCTTCGAGCAGCGCCTCGGCCGAACGGTCGAGAACTGGCCGGACGACTGTCTGGCCGATGGTGAGCTGCACGAATCGTGGCTGGACTACCGCGCGTCACTGATCACGGCGGCGGTGCGCCGCACCTCGGCGGCCATCCGCGCAGTCAACGATGACCTGGTGATCTCGGCGGCGGTCTTCGCGATGGAGCCGGAGCGGGCGAAGGCGACGGTCGGCCAGGACTGGGCGCTGTGGTGTCGGGAGGGCTTGCTGGACGCGCTGTGCCCGATGTCATACACTGCCGACAGCGCCGCCTACGAGCAGACCGTCGCGACCATCCTGGACGCGGTCGGGGCGTACGTGCCGGTCTACGCAGGCATCGGCCTGCGTTCCGGCGGCGGCGTGATGCGCTACCCGGAGCAGTTCGCGGCCAAGCTCAACATCCTGCGGCGGCTGGGCGCGCCCGGCTTCGCGGCGTTCTGCGTCACACCGCCAACGGATGCGCCAGAGACGGTGCTGATCCCGCTGCGCGAGACCGTGCTCGCGGGCAACGGGCGCGGCGAGCCGCCGGCCGAATGACCAGGAACACGCGCGCGTTGGGGCGAGCGGGGGCCGACCGTCTGGAGCGGATGTAATGGCGCACGACCGACGTGTACAGCAGGAGCCCCACGAGGCCGTCCTCGACCCGATTCTTCTGTTCGTCGCCCTGGTGTGGGGCGGCAACTTCGTCGCCTACAAGTACCTCATGGCGCTGATCCCCGCGCCGGGCCTGCTGGCGGCGCGCTTTATCATCATCACGCTGATCCTGCTGGCCGTGCTGGCAGGGCGCCGCCAACTCTTGCGCGGCAATACCCGCGCGATGTGGCTGCGGCTGTTCCCCGCCGGCGTGCTCATCATGGGCATGCAACAGGTGACCTTCGTCAGCGGCCTCGACCGCACCGCCGCCGGTGAAGGCTCGCTGCTGTTCGCCACCGCTCCGGTCTTCACCGCGCTCATCGCCGCCGCCATCGGCCAGGAGCGCATCTCGCGCGCCAACTGGCTGGGCGTCGCCGGGGCCATGGCCGGGACCGCGCTGGTCATCCTGGGCGGCGAGGGCGCCGCCCAGGCCCCGCCCACGCGCGTGACCGGCGACCTGCTCATGCTCGCCTCCTCGCTGGGCTACGCGGTGTTCATGGTCATCAGCAAACCACTGGGGCAGCGCTACGGGGCGCTCAAGATCGTAGCCTTCGCCTATCTGTTCGGTCTGATAGTGGTCGTGCCGTTCGGGTGGCGTGACCTGCTGGCGGCGGACTGGAGTTCACTCGGGGCGCCGGGCTGGCTGGCGATGGCCTGGCTGGTGCTGCTCGCGGGCGCCTTCGGCTTCGTTGCGTGGTACTGGCGCATCGCCCGCACCTCGTCGTCGCGTGTGGCGGTCTACCAGTACGTCGTGCCCGTAGTAGCAATGATCGCGGCCGCGCTGCTGTTGGGGGAGCGACCGACCATGGCTCAGCTCGGGGGCGCCGCACTGGTGCTCGCCGGACTCTACTTCGCCCGCCGCCGCACCGCCGAGATCGGTCCATCGTGAACGCCGCACGAACCTCTTCCGACGGCCTTCAGCGGCCAGAATCGCCGCTCTGGCGGCCTGACCGAAAGACTTTCCACCCGAGCGCGCGCTTTTCTTCACATCATTATTGACATTTGTGGCCGCATAGGATAAACAACACTCGATGGCCTGAAGAATCCTGTCGCAAAAGGTGTGGTCTACATGGCGAAGGCCAAGCCCAAGAAGGCAGCACGGGCCGTGCATGTACAACTTGACGGCGAGAACTGGGCCGTCATTCGCGAGGGCAACAAGCGCCCAACGGCAAAGTTCGATACGCAGAAGGCGGCTTGGGCAGAGGCCCTGAAGATGGCCAGGAAGGACAAGGCCAGGGCGATCAAGCACGGCAAGGACGGCTCCGTCAAGCAGACCAGGGACTTCGGCGCGTAGCCAATAACAGCCACGGACACTCCACATCATGGCCATAATGTGACAGCACGTCGTCGAGGACGTGCTGTCACGAGTTCCTGGCAATCCACTCCAGAGCCCGCTCCATTTCCTCCACATTCGGCGCGCTGGTAGTGTAAAACAGCCGGTCGGGCCGCAGGCGCTGGTGAAAGACCGGCAGCTCTTCGAGCGAACAGTAAACCATCACGCTCTTGCCCCGCTTCTGCACCTCCTCCAGCAGGTCCAGCCACTGCACGAGCGGGGGATTGCCCGCGCCCGGCACCCACTGGATGCAGTCGATCCCCTCGATGGCCATCAGGTCGTCCATGTGTACCAGCGACGTCGGCCCGTCCCAGTGGTAGATGCAGTGCTCCAGGTGCTGCGACTCGCACTCAAGGTCGGGCAGGATGAGGCTGCGGAAGTGCTCGGGGCCCACCAGCGCCGCGAAGTCGCACTGGATGGTATTGCACTTGCCGTCGCACCAGGCTCCTATCCACCCCGCGCCGGTGCCCGCCCGGTCCATGGCTCCGTCGGCGTAGAGTATGTCATACACCGGCGCATACAGCGCCCGCACCTGGTCGTTGGCCTCTGCGACCAGGTCAGGGCAGTCGTAGAGGTCGATGCAGAAGCGCGAGGCGCCGCGGATTGCCTCCAGGGCGTCCAGGTTCGAGTGCAGGTCAAGGTGCGACACCAGCCAGCGGCCCTCCGCGACCTCTCCCATGCGCTGCATCAGTTTCCGGATGCGGGTCCAGTAGGGGCTCTCGTCGTGGATCCGCAGCGGCAACACCTGGCGCCAGTCTTCGACGAAGGTCACGGCCCAGCTCGTCTGGTGCTCGTGATCTTTCGCGAACGCCAGTTCCGCGCCCAGGAAGGACGCGAAGATGTCCGGGCCGAAGCCCGGCGAGAACATGGGCATGGCGTCGCCCCCCCAGTGGATGGTCTGCATGTACGCGTCCATCTGCGCGACCAGCTCATCCAGCGGGTCGTGGAGCATGGTCCAGTAGGTCGGGCGGGGCGTCGGCTCAGCGTCGGGGTTCGGGCAGGTGATGACCACCGGCGGGCGGTCGAGCATCTCCCCGTTCCAGAACGCCTCCCAGCGCGCGGCGGCCTCGTGGAAGTCAGGCTTGAGCGCGAGCGGGCTGTCGGCAGGTCCGGTCGGCATGGGCGACCACCATGAGTGGGTTGGCTGGCCGGCGATGCGGCCTTCGCCGCACAGTGGCCGCGTCCCTTCGCAGGAGGTGTTGCTGCCCCCGAAGGGCAATTGCTCGCATGTGCGCAGACAACCGCCACCGGTCAGGGGCGATGACCATGCAGTACGGGATCCGCGAGACGCTGATGGGAGCCGATATCACGCTGGAGGAGAAGTTCCGCCGCGCCCGCGACCTGGGCTTCGACGGCATCGAGCTGATAACGCGCAGCGCCCCGCAGATGCACGGACTGATGGCGTTTGAGGAGGACGGGCGCGCGCGGCTGCTGGAGCTGAGCGAACAGTTGGGCGTGGTCATCTCGTCGCTGTCGCTGGCGACGTGGCGTGACGCCAACTGTCTCACCACCGATGCCGACGAGTGGGCCCGGGGCAAAGCTCATCTCATAGAGGCCATCGAGGCGGCGACCGCCCTGGGCTGCGCCGGTATCCTGCTGCCGCATTTCCAGACGATGGAGCCCCACCTCGAAGACCCGCGGCTGGAGCCGGATCTGCGTGGCATCCGCGAGGCGGTGGAGGAGGCGGGCAACCGGCAGATTGTCGTGTGCGTCGAATGCACCGTCGGCATCGAGACCATGCAGGCGGTGGTCGAGATCGCCGACCACCCGCAGGTAGGCATCTACTACGACCTGGGCAACCTGCGCAGCACCGGCCGCGACCCGGCGGCGATGATCCGGGCGCTGGGTACGCGCGGGGTGAAGATGATTCACATCAAGGAGGCCGGCGCCGACCTGCTCGGTGAGGGGGAGGTCGATATGGCCGCAGTGCGCGACGCGGTTCACGAGATCGGCTACGACGGCTGGCTGGTGTTCGAGACCGCGCCCACCGACGACCCGATGGCCGCCATGCGCCACAACTTCACTGAGCTGCGCAGGTATCTGTAGACGGGACCCTCCGGGCTGTGTGCCGGCTGGGGGCGTACCCCGGCACGGTGCGCCGTCGGACGTTGTCCATTTGGACTGGTAATCTGCGGCGAGAATATGTAGAATGTACGACAGGTGTACAATTCTATTCTTGCAGGGAGGTAGGACATGACTCGACGAGGCTTCACTCTGATTGAGCTGCTGGTCGTGATCGCGATCATCGCCATCTTGGCGGCGATCCTGTTTCCCGTCTTTGCCAGGGCACGTGAGAAGGCGAAACAGGCGTCCTGTAACTCCAACGTCAAGCAACTCATGACCGCGTGTCTGATGTACGTTCAGGACTACGACGGCAACTACACGCTCGCATATCTGCACGGGGGCACCAACCGGTTCTGGTACCAGAAGTGGGAGCCCTACGTAAAGAACGCGCAGATCTTCCGCTGTCCCGCCAAGCCCAGCGGCATCGGCTACTCGGGCGGATACGGCTACAACATCCGGGGGTTGGGCGGACAGAACACGGCGTCAGGCTATGACGGCTTCGGCTACTACTACGGCAGCTACGGGACCTGGAGCAACTCCGTGGTCAATGAGTCGGATATCCTGGCCCCCGCCGAGTCGATAGTCATCGGCGACCCCGGCTCCAACTCCTACGGCGGTCACGGCCTGTACCTGATCTTCTACAGCACTGAGGCCTACATCCCGGTCCTCCACAACGGGGGCGGCAACTACGGCTTCGCCGACGGCCACGCCAAGTGGCTGGCGGCGAACACCGTCTACCGGTCGCCTCTGTGCCTGGCCACCCGCCAGGGCATGCCCTGAGCGCGGTCGTGCCACGCAAACGAGCCGGGCGCGGGATGCCGCGCCCGGCTTCATCGTTCTACCCCATCACTGTGACTGCTCTGCGCCGCGACAGGTTCGCTGCCCGGTGAGGGCGAATACCTGTCCTGCACGGCCGCGAGGCGTATCGGGCGCCGCCGATCTCGTGACAACGACCGGCTCTCAAGGAGCAGACAGTGAAACCGGGAAGAGCGCTTCTCATTGCCGTACTGGCTCTCGGAGCGACGGCGCTGCTCGCTCCGGCCGATGTGACCGTCGTGCGCGAGGGCCGGCCCGCGGCCGCCATCGTGCTGCAGCCCGACGCCTCGGAGCAGCTCGCCGAGGCGGTCGCCGAGATGCAGTCACTGATCGAGCGCTCGACCGGCGCGCGCCTTGAGATCGCTGAGGCCGCGCCCGAGGGCCTGACCGCCGTTCATGTTGGCCGGACGACCGCCGTAGAGGCGCTGAGTATCGACCTCGGCGACCTCGATGGCGACGGCTTCGTGATCGAGTTCCCCGACGAACGCACCATTGTGATCCTCGGGCCGACCGACTGGGGGACCGAGTTCGGCGTCTACGACTTCCTTGAGCGCTACGTGGGCGTACGCTGGCTCATGCCGGGGCCGGACGGCACGTATGTGCCCGAACGCGAGACCATCACCATCACGCCCGAGCCGGTGCGCGACCAGCCGGCGTTCTTCTCGCGCAAGTACTTCGGCCTGGGCAACGAGGCCCAGTGGCTCTGGGCGCGGCGCAACCGGCTGCACGACCGCATCGAATTCCACCACAATCTCTACAGGCTCTTCCCGCACTCGGACGTCGAGGAGCATCCGGAGTTCTTCCCGATTCACAACGGCGAGCGCTACCTGCCCCCCGCGGAGACCTACTACATGCGCTGGCAGCCATGTTTCACCGCCCCGGGGATCGTGGAGACCGCCATCGAGCGCATCGTGCGCTACTTCGATGAGCACCCGGAGGCCGAGTCGTACTCCCTGGGCGTCACCGACGGCAGCGGGCACTGCGAGTGCGACAGTTGCCGGGCGCTGGACTCGGGGCGCAAGAACGCAATCGGCCGCGACCACCTCACCGACCGCTACATCACCTGGGCCAACGCCGTAGTCGAGGGCGTCCTGGAGCACCATCCCGACAAGTGGTTCGGCTTCCTGGCCTACTCTGAGATCTTCGAGCCCCCGGACCGCGTGCCGGTGCATCCCCGACTCATCCCCTACGTGACCTATGATCGCATGAAGTGGATCGACCCCGAGATCCGCGCCGCCGGCGAGGAGGTCACGCGGCGGTGGGCGCAGGCGGTCCCGGTGGTGGGCTGGTACGACTACATTTACGGGGCCAGCTACCTGGTACCGCGCGTCTACTTCCACGAGATGGCCGACTACTACCGGTCGGGCTATGAGGACGGGGTGCGCGTGCTCACCGCCGAGGCCTACCCCAACTTCGGTGAAGGCCCCAAGCTCTACGTCTCCCTCAAGCTGCAGTGGGACCCGTACGCGGACGTGGACGCGCTGCTCGACGAGTGGTACACGCTGGCGGTGGGGCCGGATGCGGCACCCTACCTCAAGCGCTACTATGCGCACTGGGAGGACTTCTGGACGCGGCGCATCCTCGACTCGGAGTGGTGGACCGAGCGGGGCCAGTACCTGCGGTTCAATGTGCCCACCTACCTCGAGGATGTGTCGCTCGACGAGATTGCGCAGTGCCGCGAGTGGCTCGAGGCGGCGGTCGCGAACACGCACACGGACAAGCAGCGCGCTCGCGCGAACCTGCTGCTGCGCGCCTTCGAGTACTACGAGGCCTCGGCCATCGCCTACCCGCGCAAGCGCCCCGCGCCGGAGTTGGCGACCGAGGCGGAGGCGCTGGCGTGGCTGGACAAGGTTGCGCTGGCCTCGCAGATGGCGGTCGCGCGCCGGCGCATGTCCGCCGAGGAGTTCGAGCCGCACCCGTTCCTGCACCACTGTTTCCACATCGACCGCTATCCCCTGATCGCGGGCCGAGACTGGGGGGCGCGCGACCTGTGGACGCTGTTTGACTGGGCGGCGCGCTCGGAGGTCATGCGCACGCGGATCGAGGCCCTGACCGCCGAGGGGCAGCCGGAGGGCCTGCGCATCCACGCGCAGACGATGCTGCTGGCGCTGACGCCGGACATCGCCGCCATCAATGCCAACCCCTCGTTCGAGGACGGCGAGGGGACCCCGGCCGCGGGCTGGAGCATGTGGCTGCAGGACGGCGTGGGGACGCTCACGCTCTCACAGGAGGCGGCGCACAGCGGGCTGTGGGGCCTGCTGGGCGAGGGGATACAGTACGGCGGCCCGATGCAGGTCCTCGACTTTGCACCGGGGCGCTACTGCCTGGTCGCGCGGCTGTTTGTCCCCGAGGGCCAGCCCGACGGTGGCTACGTGGACGTGACCCTCTACCCGATCGGCGAGGGCAACCGGAACCTGCCCGGGAGCGGGGTTTCCCGCATCACGCCCACGCCGGGTGTGTGGCATACGGTGGCGACCGTGATGGATGTGCGCGAGCCGCCGGATGGCGCCGCGCGTATTCGCGCGGGCATCTGGGCGCGCGACTTCCCGCCCGGTAAGCGTATTTACTTCGACGACATCGTGCTGGTGCGCCTCCCTGATGAGCCGGAGGAGCACTGACATATCACCGAGAGGACGGAGACGACCATGCGACACCTCGCAATATCCCTGACGCTTGCCATGCTCGTGGCGGCGCCCGGTTGCACGCAGCAGACGGCTCCCGCACAGGGCGCGACCCACCCGGTCACCATCGTGCAGGACGGTCGTCCGCTGGCGACCATCGTCACCGAAGTGGAGCCGCCCGGTGAGGTGAGCCGAGCCGTGGGAGAGCTGGTGAGGTGCGTCAGGGAGGCCACCGGCGCGACGCTCGCGATCAGCAGCGACGCCCCGCAGGACGGGCCCGCGATTCACGTGGGCGAGACCGCCTACGTACAGTCATTGGGCATCGACTTCGGCGAGATGGACGGCGACGGCTACGTGATCCAGGTGCCCGCCGAAAACACAATAGTGATCGTGGGCCCGACACGGTACGGTACCGAGTTCGGCGTCTACGGCTTCCTGAAGCGCTACCTGGACGTGCGCTGGCTGCTGCCGGGCGAGAGCGGCCGGGACGTGCCGGCGGCGGACACAATCAGTATTCCCCCCGAGCCGGTACGCGACGAGCCCGCCTTCATGTCGCGGCTGTTCAGCGGTGGGCGCGGCGCGCACAACGACTGGGCCGTCAAGAACGGAATGCACGGGACCATCAACTTCCACCACAACCTGCTCAACCTCTACGACCCCGCGGTCTTCGCCGAGACGAACCCCGAGTTCTACCCGATCGTCAACGGCGAGCGCTTCATCCCGGAGCACGGCTCCCACCGCTGGCAGCCGTGCTTCACCGCGCCGGGGATCGTCGAGGCGGGCGTCGAGCGCATCGTGCAATACTTCGACGAGAACCCGGACGCCATCAGCTACTCGCTGGGCATCAACGACTCGAACACGCACTGCCAGTGCCCGAGCTGCACCGCACTGGACCCCGGCCGCGAGAACTTCCTGGGCCTCGATCACCTCTCCGACCGCTACTTCACCTGGGCCAACGCGCTGGTCGAAGGCGTGCTCGAGGTCTATCCGGACAAGTACTTCGGCTGCCTGGCCTACAACAACATCGTTGAGCCGCCCGACACCGTCGAGGTCCATCCGCGCATCATTCCGTACATGACCTATGACCGGATGAAGTGGATCGACCCCGAGATCGAGGCGCAGGGGCACGCGCTCACCGAGGCGTGGGCCGCCAAGAGCCCGACGCTGGGCTGGTACGATTACATCTACGGCACCCCCTACTGCCTGCCGCGCTACTACCCGCACAAGATGCGCGAGTATCTGGCGTGGGGGTACGAGCACGGCGTGCGCGCGCTCTACGCCGAGGCCTACCCCAACTTCGGGGAGGGCCCCAAACTGTATGCCTACCTCGCGCTGAACTGGGACCCGTATCTCGACATTGATGCCCTGCTTGACGACTGGTTCGCGCGCTGCTGCGGCCCCGATGGCGCGGCGCCGCTCAAGGCCTTCTACGAGTTCTGGGAGGACTTCTGGACCCGCCGCATCCTCGACTCACCGTGGTTCACGCCGGGTGGGCAGTACCTGCGCTTCAGCACCGCCGACTACCTCGCGCTCGTGACACCCGAGGAGATGGCGCAGTGCCGGGCGTGGCTGGAGGAGGCCATCGCCGCCGCGCAGACCGACAAGCAGCGCGCCCGTGGCGAGCTGCTGCTGCGCGCCTTCGAGTACTACGAGGCGTCGGCGCTGGCCTACCCGCGTGGGCACGAGATCGGCGCTGCTCCCGAGACGGAGCAGGAGGCGCTGGCGCGTCTGGACACCGACTTCGTGCCGGTCGCCATGGCGCAGAAGCGGCTGCAACTGGCTCAGGAGTTCGAGGACGATCCGGTGCTGGTCATGCCGCTGCCGCCCACGCGCTACGCCGGCCTCGCCGGCTCGGGCTGGGGCACCGATCGCATATGGCAGCTGTACGAGTGGGCGGAGCGGAGCGAGGCCGTGCGTGCGCGCCTCACCGAACTGGCTGAGACCTCCGAGTATGAGACGGTGCGCGAGAACGCGCGGCTACTGGTCAGCGTCGCCACCGGAGCCACCGAGGCGATCAACCGCAACCCGTCCTTCGAGGAGGGGGACGACTGGGCGGTCGGCTGGAGCAAATGGATCAAGTTCGGCGTCGGGACCAACTACCGCACGACCGAGATCGCGCACACCGGAGAGGCGTCGCTGTGCTTCGATGGTATGCAACGGGGCGGCCCGAACCAGATCCTGACCCTCGAGCCCGGCAGGTACGCGGTCACCTGCTTCGTCTACGCGCCCGAGGGGCAGGAGCACCGCGGCACGGTGACGGTCTCTCTGATGCCGATTGACGAGGCGGGAGCGAACATCACGGCCGGGGAGCTGTCCTCGTGGTTGATCCCGGCCACCGGACGGTGGCAGCCGATTGCGGTCGCCGGCGAGGTGCCGGCCGAGATCGGCGGCAAGACGGTCGCGAGCGTGCGCCTGATCGTGATCGTGAACGGCTTTGAGCCCGACGAGAAGGTGTACGTGGACGACCTGAGCCTGTTCCGGGTCGAGTAGAGATCTCCCGAGAGCCGCGCGGCGGCGCAGGGGGCGGCGCAGCACGCCGCCCCGTGCGTCCGTGCCGGGTTGCGACCGCTCGATGCGCCGCCGGGCTGTGATACGCGTGGCGAGACAAAGGCCCCCGCGGTGTTGATCGCGAGCCGCAGCCGCTCGCTGAACGGCACGGACCCAAGTTGACGCCCCGGCCCCGACGGTGCTAAGATTGCCCCTGTCGCATGAGCGCCCACGAGCACGCGCGCGGGAGGGCCATCCCCATGCCTGATGTCTCACGCGAGGTCGTCGAGCACGTCGCCATGCTGGCGCGGCTCGCGCTGACCGAAGAGGAGATCCAGCGCCTCCAGAAGGAGCTGGGGCGTATCCTTGAACACGCCGACAAGCTGCAGGCCATCGATGTCGAGGGCGTTGAGGGCACCTCGCACGTCATCCCCATGACCAACGTCTTCCGCGAGGACGAGGTCGGCGAGTCGCTGAAGCCGCGCGAGGTTATCGCCAACGCGCCCGATGCCGTGGACGACTTCTTCCGCGTCCCCCGCATCGTGGAGGACTGAACGGCGTTCAGGCAGGGCGCCCGGCCCGCCCGGCCGATACCGGGGAGCCCCAACAGCCCGGGCTCGCGGCGCCTCCTCCACGAACGTCAAGCGTACGCTGATGCTGATCGGTCGCGTCATTGACACGCCCGTAACGCGCCGCGACGGAGGCGAAGATGAAGCTGCACGAGCTGACCGCACACGAATTGAGCGAGCGCCTGGCCTCGGGCGAGGTCTCCGCGGTTGAGGTGACCGAGGCGCACTTCGAGCGCATCGGCGAGGTCGAGAGCCGGGTGGACGCGTTCCTGAACCTGACCCGCGAGCAGGCGCTCGAGCAGGCGCGGCAGGTTGACAACCTGCGCGCGGGCGGCGAGAAGCCCGGCCCACTGGCCGGCGTGCCCATCGCCATCAAGGACGTGCTGTGCACCCGAGACATCCCGACGACGTGCGGCTCGCGCATGCTTGAGGGTTTCCGCCCGCCCTACGACGCCACGGTTGTGCGGCGCTGCCGCGATGCGGGCATGCCCATGGTCGGCAAGACGAACATGGATGAGTTCGCCATGGGCTCATCGACCGAGAACTCGGCCTACAAGATCACGCGCAACCCGTGGGACCTCGACCGCGTGCCGGGTGGATCATCGGGCGGCTCAGCGGCGGCGGTGGCCGCGGGCGAGGCGCCGATCGCGCTGGGCTCGGACACCGGCGGCTCTATCCGCCAGCCCGCCGCGCTGTGCGGTATCACCGGCCTCAAGCCCACCTACGGGCGCGTATCCCGCTACGGGCTGATCGCCTACGCCTCGTCGCTCGACCAGGTCGGGCCGCTGGCGCGCGACGTGCGCGACTGCGCGCTGGCGATGAATGTCCTGGCCGGGCGCGACCCGCACGATGCTACCTCCGCCGACGTCGCGACGCCCGACTACATCGCGGGCCTCACCGGCGACGTCTCGGACCTGCGGGCGGGTGTGCCCAGGGAGCTGATGGGCGAGGGCATCGAGCCCGAGGTGCGCACGGTGGTGGAAGCGGCCATCGCGCAGTTCGAGGAGCTGGGCATGGCGGTCGAGGAGGTGACGATGCCCAACCTCGACTACTCGCTGCCGGTCTACTACCTGATTGCCCCCGCCGAGGCCGCCAGCAACCTCGCGCGTTACGATGGTGTGCGCTACGGGCATCGCACCGAAAAGGAGGTCGCGGACGTCTACGATCTCTTCGCCAAAAGCCGCGGTGAGGGCTTCGGGCCGGAGGTGCGGCTGCGCATCATGCTCGGGACCTTCGCACTCAGCGCGGGCTATTACGACGCCTACTACCTCAAGGCCCAGCGAGTGCGCACGCTCATCAAGCGCGACTTCGACCGCGCGTTTGCCGAACATGACGTGCTGCTCTCCCCCACCTCGCCGACGGTCGCCTTCGGCATCGGCGAGAAGGCCGACGATCCACTGCAGATGAAGCTGGCGGACATCTGCACCATCCCGGTCAACCTGGCGGGCATCCCCGCGCTCTCCATCCCGTGCGGGATGGCGCAGGGCCTGCCGGTGGGGCTGCAGATCATGGGGCGGCCGTTCGAGGAAGACCTGCTGCTGCGCGTCGGCGACGCCTACCAGCAGGCCACCGACTGGCACACGAAGCGCCCGGGGCTGTAGTTGCGACTTCGCAGATCCTCTGAGGGCGCCCGCGGACCGGGCGCTCTCTTCATGTACGCGCGCGAGAGGGTTCCCGCGATGCGAGAGCGAATACTGGCATGATGGAGCAAGCAGCGCCGTCCAGGAGATGTACCGGGCGGCGCCCGGTCGTGTCGGACCCGTTCCGGAGGTGTGACGGTGGAGATCGACGGCCGCAATGACACCGACAAGCCGCTGCGCTGCTCGTTCTGCGGGCGCGAGAAGCCCGGGCAGGTGAAGGAGCTGATCTCCGGGCCGGGCGTCTACATCTGCGTGGACTGCGTGGAGTTGTGCAACCAGATTATCAGAGGGAGGGCCGAAAAGGCCGCCCGTGCGGCCGCCGAGGCCGACGCCCCTGAGGCGGGCGCGCAGCCGACCCTCGAAGCCCTCATCGCCATGTCGCGCGAGCTGGGTCGGCCCGGCAATGACTGCATCATCCTGGGCGAGGGCAACACTTCGGCCGGCATCGATGACCACAGCTTCTTCGTGAAAGCCTCGGGCACATCGCTGACGGACATCGACGCCGACGGCTTCGTGCGCGTCTCCCGCCAGGCAATCCGCGACCTGCTGGCGCGTGAGGCGCTGACGGACGACGAGGTGCGCGCGGGCCTGGAGGCGGCGGCGATTGACGCCGAGGGCCGGCGTCCATCGGTCGAGACCTTCCTGCACGGCCTGCTGCTGGACCTGCCCGGCATCGAATTCGTCGGGCACACGCACCCGACTGCGATCAATGCGCTGCTGTGCTCGCAGGAGGCGGACCAGGCCGTGCGCGGACGCCTGTTCCCGGACGAGGTGGTGTGCTGCGGACCTGAATCCGCGTGGGTGCCCTACACCGATCCGGGGCTGGAGCTGGCGAAGGCCGTGGGCGCGGTGGTCGAGGAGTACGTGGAGCGCTGGAACGCCCCGCCGGTGGTCATCATGATGGAGGGCCACGGGATGATCGCCCTGGGCCGCACAACCGCACAGGTGCTCAATGCCACCGCGATGGCGGTGAAGGCGGCGCGCATCCGCCTGGGCGCGGCGGGCTGGGGCGGCTTCCGGCCATTGACCGCCGAGCAACTCGACCGCATCTACACGCGCCCGGACGAACACTATCGCATGAGCAAGCTGAGCGGCTGAGAGCCGCCGGATGATCCCGGAGGACGCGCATGAGCGACTACGAACGCTTCGTGGACGGAACCCTGTCGCTTCCCGATCGAAACATCGCCTGGCCACTGTACGGCGTCGGCCTCGAAAACCTCGGCCGCGATGGCCGGCCGCTCGCGTGGGAGATGCCCGAGGTCGGCCCCGACGACCTGCTGGCGCGCGTCGATGCCTGCGGCCTGTGCTTCAGCGACATCAAGGTGATCAGGCTGGGACCTGAGCACCCGCGTATCTCCGGCCGCGATCTCGCCAACGACCCGGTGATCCTCGGCCACGAGGTCGCGCTGACCGTCGTGCAGGTCGGCGAGAACCGGCGCGATGACTACGCGGTCGGCGACCGCTTCGTGGTGCAGGCCGAGATCCACTACCAGGGTGAGCCGATGGCCTTCGGCTACGTACTGCACGGTGGTCTGGAGCAGTTCGTCCGCATCGGCCCACCGATCCTCGATGGCGACGATGGCTGCTACCTGATCCCCATCCCCGACGACATCGGCTACTCCGAAGCGGCGCTGGCGGAGCCGTGGGCCTGCGTGGTGTGCGCCTTCCGCGTCGAGACGCGCCGGTCGATCAAGGACGGCGGCGTGGTGGCCATCGTCGGCGGTGAGGGCTGCCGCGACGGCTTCCGCGCGGGCCGGCTGGAGGAAGGCCCGGCGCCATCGGTCATCATCGCGCTCAATGCGCCTCCCAGCGTCAACAGCCTGCTGAGCACGGCGGCCTCCTACGGCATCGAGGTCATCCGCGCCTCCAGCGAGGAGGAGCTGCAGAACATCGCGGCCGAGCGCGGCGGTATCGACGACCTTGTGCTCCTCGACCCGAGCGCCGACCAGGTGGAGTCGCTGGCCGAGCTGCTGGCGAACGATGGTGTGCTGTGCCTGATGATCGACAAGCCGCTGGCGCGACCGGTGAAGGTCGATGCCGGCCGCATCCACTACGACGGGACGCGCTACGTCGGCGCGTCGGGGCTGGATGTGGGCGCAGCCTACGCGTCCACTCGCTCGGTGAAACCGGTCAAGGGCGGGACGATGCTGATCGCCGGCGCGGCCGGGCCGATGGGCCAGATGCACGTGCAGCGCGCGCTCGAGCATCCCGACGGCCCGGCGGTCGTGGTCGCCACCGACATTGATGACGAGCGGCTGGCGACCGTCATCAGCCGCTACGGAGCGCTGGCCGAGCGCAACGGGCGCACGCTGGTCACTATCAACCCGCTCAACCTCGACGCCGACGCCGTTAACTCCGAGATGGCCCGGTACGCGCCGGACGGCTTCGACGACGTCGTGGTGCTGGTGCCGGTGCCGGCGGTAATCGCCGACAACAGCCGATTCCTGGGCGAGCGCGGGATGTACAACATCTTCGCCGGCGTGGCGCGCGGCACCATGGTTGAGCTGGACGTGTCGGACGTCGCCCTGCGCGCAGTGCGTTACACGGGCACCTCCGGGTCGGCCATTGAGGACCTGCGGAGCACTATCCGCATGACCGAGCAGGGCGAGCTGGCGCCCAACCGCGCGGTGGCCGCCATCGGTGGCATCGAGGCGGCCCGTGACGGCCTGCAGGCGGTGCAGGACAGTGCGCTGACCGGGAAGGCAGTCATATACCCGCATGTGCACGGCCTGGCCCTGACGCCACTGGAAGACCTGGCGCAAGTCGAGCCCGAGGTGGCGGCGCTGCTCGATGAGTCCGGCGCATGGACGCATGAAGCCGAGGCGGAGCTGCTGGGCCGCCACGTGGGCGACGGCGACCCATGCCGGCACCTGCAGGGCAAGGTAGCGCTGGTGACCGGAGCCGCGCAGGGGCTTGGGGAGGCGCTGGCCCGACGTCTGGCGAACGAGGGTGCGGATGTGTGCGTGGCCGACATCAACCTCGAGGGCGCACGGGCGGCCGCGGATGCCATCGCGAGCGACA
Source organism: uncultured Armatimonadia bacterium (assembly GCA_964617715.1). Taxonomy (GTDB): domain Bacteria; phylum Armatimonadota; class Zipacnadia; order Zipacnadales; family UBA5352; genus JALGVA01. Next base: position 23,423 of record CAZTZN010000002.1, read on the forward strand.
CCGGACAGCGCGTCATCGCCTGCCGCATGGACGTGACGGATGAGGCGTCGGTCGCCGAGGCCATGGCCGCATGCGTGGAGCAGCTCGGTGGCCTCGACATCGTGGTCAGCAACGCCGGCATCCTGATCTCGGGCGACACCACCGAATTTGAGGTGGCCGACTGGCGGAAGGTGATAGACGTAAACCTGGTCGGCTACTTCATCGTGGCCAAACAGGCCGCGAAGACGATGCTGGAGCGTGGCGTACCGGGGGCGATCATCCAGATCAACTCGAAGTCCGGGAAGAAGGGCAGCTTCAAGAACTCGGCCTACGCCGCCGGCAAGTTCGGCGGGATCGGCCTGACCCAGAGCCTGGCACTGGAGTTCGCCGAGCAGGGCATCCGGGTCAACGCGGTGTGCCCGGGCAACCTGCTGGACTCGCCGTTGTGGGTGGACAGCCTCTATGCGCAGTACGCCGAGCGCTGGGGCATCACCGAGGCGCAAGTGCGCCAGAAGTACATCGACCAGGTGCCGATGAAGCGCGGTTGCACCTACGAGGATGTCGCAAATGTAGTGGTCTTCCTGGCCTCGGACGCCGCGAGCTACATGACCGGACAGGCGATCAATGTGACCGGCGGCCAGATCATGCACTGACGGGACTGGAGCTGCCCGATGCGCTGCGGAAGCTGTGGCCGCGACCTGCCCGAAGGCGCGCAGTTCTGCGCGTACTGCGGCACCCGCGTGCCGGGGCTGCAACCGGCGGCGGAGTTGGTCAAGCTGGCGAGCACGTCGGGGCCGGCGCGGACATCGCTGACGGCCGATGTGCCGGATCTGCCTCAACCCGCCGAGGTCGCGCCGGAAGCTCCGGAGATCGCCGAGCCGCCCGAGGTCCCTGAGCCGGCTTCGCTGCCCGGCGAGAGCCGGTCGGATCTGAGCATGCTGCCGATGCCGACGCCGGTCGTGCCCTCATCGGCGCAGGTGCGCGAGATGGTCGAACGGCGCCGGCGCGAGGCCGCAGAGCTGCTCACGGAGGGTGTCGAGCGCGAGATCACGCAGCGGGTGCAAGTGCCCTCGTCACCCGAGTCCGCGACTCCGGACGGACTCCCGAAGGGCGAAATGACCGGTGAGGAGTACGCGGACGGCCACGCGATCCCGCCACCGCCTTCACCACCTGCCTCGCTTGAGGGACGGCCCGAGCATGTGGCGATGGGCCAGCGGTCTCTGACGGCGTCGATGGTGGGGCCGCGGCAGCGACGGCCCGTGCGTGGCCATCTGCCGGCCGACTCGCTGCAGGCTCGAAGTGCCGAAGAAGCCGCTGGAGCCGACGAGCCTACCGGCGCCAGGTGCTGCACTTACGGCTGCATCACTCTCGCAATCGTCCTCGCATTGTCCATATTGGGGATGCTGTGGCTCGTGAGCGCGACGCACGAGCCCAAGCCGCCACCGGCGGCGCGCGCGCCCACAACTATCGAGCGCATGATCGCGCAGGTTGAAGGGACAGCCATGACCGCACATGAGGGGCCTCGGGGGATGACGCTTTACGCACAGCAACGCCCACACACACACTCGCCGAGTCGCGCCGACGGGAGGATGTCTGACGATGTTCTGCACGAGTTGCGGCAAGCAGATGCCCGATGACGCGAAGTTCTGCCCGAGCTGTGGTCATGTCGTCGGAGAGCCGCTGCCCGAGGGCCAGGAGCCCCGGCAGCCCGAAGGAACCGAGGCTTCGGAGCCGCCACCATCGGTGACTCCACCGGTCGGTCCGGCCTACCAGCCGACGGTCTCCGAAACAACGCCCGAGCAGCCGGCGGAGCCCCCTGCCGCCCCCGAACCGACGCCGACCGGCACCACGCCTCCGCCCCAACCGACACCATCGACCCCGCAACCGACCGCCGCGCCCCCACCGGCGGCAGCCCAGCCGACCCCGTCTCCGGTCCAGCCGGCCGCGCCGACGCAGGTGCCCCCGACACCGCCCACGGCCCCACCAACCGCGCCGCCAACGCAGCCCGCAGGCGTTCCGCCGGTCGCCGAAGCTCCGAAGAAGGGCGGCGGCAAGTGCTGGCTGATCGGCTGCGGTATCCTGCTTGCGGTGGGCATCATCGTGATCGTCCTGGGCTTCATGTGCGCCCGCAGGGCGAAGCAGTTCGGCGAGGGCCTGCAGGACACGCTGCAGAACCTTCCCACCAACTCGCTCGAGATCCGCGAACCCGGCGAGGACGGCGGTGGCGCCGGCGGCATCGGTGGGATCATCGAGGGGCTCGGCGAAGCGGTCAGTGATATCGGCGCCGCGGCCAGCGCCGCCGACATCAAGGGCTTCGATCCGAGCAGCGTCGATCCCGCCATGCTGCCCAACTTCTATGGCTTCATGATTGCCCTTGCCAAGGACGACCCGAATGAGATGCACAAGTTCATGAGCCCCTCGTACAGGGATCAGTGGTCGCCGGACAACTGGGAGCCGGCGCCGCATATCGAGCACATCAACTTCCGGATGCAGAGCACCCGGAAGGTGAGCGACGGCGAGTACGAGTTCGTTATCACCGAACGCATCCGCGACAACGACGCGGACACCGAGGGTGACATTACCTGGTACATCACCTTCTCACGCGACGGCGGCAACTGGTACGTGACCAGCTTCGAGTGACAGGAATGAGATCATGGCACGTGAAGTGAGACTACAGCTTGGCATCAACGGGGCGTTCCTGACCCGACGTTGGGAACGCCCCGGCAACTGGATGCGATTGACCCGCGAGATCGGCTTCCGCAACCACGAATTCTGCGGCGACGTCATCGACCCGTTCTTCTCGGGTGACCGCGCCTTCTGGATGGAGACCGCCGCGCAGGTCAGGGCCGAGGCGCAACGCTACGGCGTTACCATCACCGATATCTACACCGGCGTGGCGACCCACCGCTTCCACGGGCTCTCGCACAGCCACCCCTCGCCGCGCCAGCGCATGAAGCAGTGGATCCTCGACTGCTGCGACCTCGCGCTGGCGATGGGCAGTGACCGCATCGGCGGCCACTGGGACGCGATCTCGGTCGAGGTGATGGAGGACGAGCGCGGCTACCAGAGCGCCGTCGGACGCGTGCAGAGCATCTTCCGCGAACTCGCACGCGCGGCGGCCGCCAAGGGCATCCGCGCGCTCTACAACGAGCAGATGTACATCCCCAGCGAGATCCCGTGGACGCTGCGTCAGGGCGAGGAGTTCCTGCACGCGGTGAACGCGGACAGTGACGGCTGCCCGGTGTACCTGACAGTAGACGTGGGCCACCAGGCGGGGATGCACTACGGGCTGCAGGGCGAGGACCTGAGCTACGTCGAGTGGTGTCGGCGCTTCGGCGCGGTCGCCGAGATCGTGCACCTGCAACAGACCACGCCCGACGCCAGCCATCACTGGCCATTCACGCCCGAGTACAACGAGCGCGGGCACATCGAGATCCCGCCGATCCTGGAGGCGCTGGAGCAGTCGCATCGCGAGTTCGAGAACTCGCCGCTCTCTGAGGTCATGAAGCCGGTCGATCAGACCTGGCTGGTCGCCGAGATCATCCCCGGGTCCACGAAAACCGAGAGCGCGCTGCTTGATGAGCTCAAGGTGTCGGCGGAGTACCTGCACCAATTCATCCCCGAGGAAGGCATGGTGCTGGACATCTGAGCGGGAGGCGAGGCACGTGCGGACTGCGTTGCTGCCGGCGCTGCTGGGAGTGATCGTTGTGTCGTGGGGCGTCGCCTATGCCCGGGACGAGTTGACGCCGCGCGCCCACACCGAGGCAATCACCGAGGGCGACCACGTCTGGACCATCACCATGGGCGGTACGCTCGATGGCCCGAGCACGCGCGACCCGATCGGCTACAGCCAGTGGCGGCAGGCGTTTGAGCCCATGCGCGTGGTGCGCATCGCCAACGTGGGCGACACGGTGGTGGTCAACCCATGGCTGTTCACCGGCGACCGCGGCCACTGGCGCACCGTGAAGGAGCTGGTCGAGCACGTCACCGCCCCCTACGGCACCGAGATCGAACAGGCGACGGCCCTGTGGTGGTGGGAGACGCGGCACCGCTGGCATTTCACCACCGGCGACCGCCACAACAATGACCCCATCAAGGTCTGGAACATCTTCGGCCACACGCTGTGTGGCAACGACGCCTTCGTGCTGGCCGACTGCTGGCGGACCCTGGGCCTGCGCACCCGCCACCCTCGCATCCAGGGGCACTCCATCAGCGAGTGCTTCGCCGATGGTGACTGGCGGCTGCTTGACGGCGACGAGAACATCATCTGCCTGCTGCGCGACAACGTCACGCCCGCCGCTGAGGCCGACATCCGCCGCGACCACGATCTGCTCAAGCGCACACACTGCTACGGCATCCTGCGGCCCGACTCGCGCCAGATCGACGAGTTCTCGGCCTCCCTCTACGCGCACGACGAGCAGCCCGTACCCGACCGCGACCTGCCCTCCAATATCGGCCACGAGATGAAGTTCGCGCTGCGCCCGGGAGAGGCGCTGGTGTGGGCCTGGGAGCACCGCGGCAAGTTCTACTGCCCATGGGATTACGACAGGGTCTCCGAGCGCATGACGCCGATGGTGTGCAACGGCCGGTGGGAGTTCGCGCCTCGCCTGAGCATGGCGCGCGTGGCCGAGGACGCCGAGAGCGCGAGCGGCCTGTCCGACGCCGACGGCGCCCTGCGCGCCGGCCCGGATGGTGGCGAGTTGGTCTACCGGCTGAACGCGCCGTACGCGATGGTGGGCGGGACGCTGACCGTTGACGCCGATGGCGCGGCCGCCGCCGACCTCTCCTGGGACGGCCGGCAGTGGCTACCGCTGGATGCCCAGGCCTCGGACGCCGGCCTCGTAGTGGATCTTGACGAGCACTTCCCGTACAATGACGAGCTGCGCTTCAGCTACCTGATTCGACTGCGCCTCGATCCGGGCGCGGTGCTGCGCGCGGTTACCTCGCGCACCGACCTGCAGATGGCCCCGCTGTGCATGCCCTACCTTGAACTGGGCGAGAACGCGATTCGCTACGTGGATGAGACCCCCGGCCCACGCCGGGTCGAGGTCACGCACGAGTGGGTCGAGACCACCGTGAACCATCCCCCGACCGCGCCCGCCGCACCGATCTTCCCGGCCGACGGAGCGCAGCTTGACCGCACGCAGTTCGTCTTCGAGTGGCGGCCCGCGACGGATCCGGACGGCGACGAGATAGCCGACTACCAGTTCATGCTCGCGGCGCACGAGGACATGCGCTGGCCGCTGTCGCCGAACTTCTTCAAGCTGATCTCGCACACCGCGGACAGGGGAACCGCGAGCTACACAGTCCCCTACCGCGGCCTGCTCAACCCGGGCACCACCTACTACTGGCGAGTGCGCGCGCGTGACGACCAGAAGGCATGGGGCCCGTGGAGCGAGGTCTGGAAGGTCACGCCCGGCGGCCCGGGCATCCCGCTGAACCTCGCGCGGCGCGTGGACGAAGATGCGCGCACGGTAACCATCTCCTGGCAGGACAACACGCATGGCACGCGCCCGGTGGCCTACAAGGTCTACGGCTCTGACGAGAAGGGCTTCACGGTCTCGGACACCGAGTACCAGGTCTGGGTCGGCAACCAGGAGCCCGAACAGGGCTGGCAGACCTGGCCGGGCAATCTGATGACCGAGACCGCTCAGCGTTCCATCCAGGTGGTCGGCGCCGACCTGGACTTCGAGAACGCCAATCGCGCGTTCTACCGGGTGGTCGCGATCGATGCCAACGGGGTGGAGAGCGGCCCCTCGGACTACATCGAGATGCCCCGCCCGTTTCTGTGGACCGAACCCGTCACTGAGGTGGAGACCGGGGGGCAGTACCATTACCGCGCGCAGACCATCCTCTCGATCGGCGATCTGCGCTGCCGCACGATTAACCCGGGGGAATCGTACAATGCGAAGTACTGGGACCGCGAGCAGCCGGTGTTCAGCCTGGTCGAGGCGCCGGAGTGGCTGACCATCAACGCCGAGACGGGCGAGATTACCGGCGTCGCTCCCGCCAAGGCCGGCAGGCATGAGGTCACGGTGCGGGTACAGACCGAGGGCGTCGGAGAAGATGTGCGGCGCTTCACGCTGATGGTGGTTCCGTGAGGCCGCCCGAGAGAGGCGCCTGACGGCCCGCCCCGGACATCAGCCCGACCCGGTTGCCGACAGCGCTGCTCGACACCAACAACGCGGCCTCGTGGCCGTCTCGCCCGCGTTAGCGCCTCGGGCTACTGCGGCTCCTTGTTACCGTCGTCGTCCTGTCTTCGCTCCGTGTCCGTGTCGTCGGGGATGATCACATCCGGGTAGGGCGAGGGGGGGCCGCCGGCCTGTGGCGGCTGACCAACGATGTTGGCACCGCTGGCCTGATGCTGCGCGTCCACGACCTTGCGACTGTACTCGAAGCCCGCCTGTACCCGCCGCCAGCGCAGCACGAAGATGACGATGAGCGCGATCGGGTACACGATGTAGATCAGCGCGTTGTACCACGCGACGTCGTAGCCCATGAAGACCTTGGGCCACCAGCCCATGATACCGGCGATGATGACGATCCATTCGATGACCTCGTTGCGTTCCATGCCATCACACTCCGGCGTCGCCACTGGGCTCAAGTTGGCGGATCGCCATCAGAGTCTCGTAAATGGAGATGCGCAACATCTCATCCAACGGGATTTCGTCCAGAGCGTCGCCCGGGCTCAGCAGCGCAGGGTCCACCTGGCGGAGCGCCTCGGTCTCCGAACTACCCTCGGGCAGCAGGTTGCCCCCGCGCGTGCGCCGGAACTCCGTCAGTAGCGCCGCCAGCTCATCGGCGTCGCGTTCGAGCCGCCGCACACCCTCCTCATGCGGTTGCGGCCGCCGACTGCGCACTCGGTCGAGCCATGTCGGATGCCCCGGCTCGATGAGATAGCCCTGAGCGACCAGCGCCGACTCCACGTACTGACGGATGTCGCCGAACACGCCCGCGCGCTGCCAGAAGGTCATCTCCTGGCGGATGGTCTTAAGCGCCTGCTCGATCACCGCATCGAGCGTTACCCAGTGCTCCTCCTCGTCCCCGGCTCGGCCGCGTCGGCGCTTGCGCAGCAGTCCGAACGCCACCGCAATCACGTCGCTCACCGGTGACTCAGGCATCGGCCCGACCTGGCGCAGCTCCAACTCCCAGGTCTTCTGCGGGTAGGGTGGCATCAGCGTCGCCGCCCGCTCCGACGCGCGCATTTCGATGCAGCCCTTGGCGTACAGATCCACCAGTGTCGCGTAGAGGATCTGGTGCGTCCAGTGCTGCGGGTCCAGCTCCTCCTCGGTCAGCGGCGCGTAGCACCGGCTGCGCGGGCTGATCATCTTGTTCGGCGGCGGCCGATCCACGAACCGGTCGGCGAACAGCACCGTCAACCCATCCGGACCCACGGGGCCCATCGGCTCCATAGGCGGCGCCGATCGCTCGACCTGCTCCGTGACCACCTGCGCCTGCCCCTCGACCGCCCGGGCGAGCAGGCGGGCGCCGGCGCGATAGATCAGCACCCCGATGACCAGCAGTATGACAATGATCCCGATCTGGACTGCCATGCCCTCGTTCCATCCTGTGCGCTGTCGCTATGCTCCCGCCTGCTCGGCCTCAGGCCACGTCGTGCAGGCGTAGGCACTGTGGTTGTGGATTGACTCGAAGCTCTCGCATTCTACCGAGAACCACGCAACCTCCGGCAGCGCCGCCAGCGCCACCACACTGTCCCGAACGACATCCTCCACGAACTTGGGGTTCTGGTAGGAGTGCTCGGTGACCAGCTTCTCGTCCGCGCGCTTGAGCATCGGATAGACCTGCGCGCTGCCCTGCTCCTCGAGCAGCGGAATCAGGTCTTCGAGCCAGACAAGGGCGTCACCATGCGTGCGCATCTGCACACGGATCATCGCCCGCTGGGTATGCGCGCCCCAACGCGAGATCTCGCGTGAGCACGGGCAGGCGGTGATGACCGGTACCTGAGCGCCCAGCAGAAAATCGAACTCCCCGGCCACCCGACTGGCCGCGAACGAGCACTCGTAGTCGAGCTGACAGTCGAGCCCCGTCGCCGGCGAGCGTTTGCTCAGGAAGTAGGTGAAGCCCAGGCGCAGGTGCGCGGCCCACGCGTCGAAGCGCTCGGCGATCTCTGTCAGCATCTCGCGCATCTCGGGCATGGCGACCGCCCGCCGCGACCAGCGCGACAGGACCTCGACGAAGCGGCTCATGTGAGTGCCGCGCTCGTGGTGAGGCAGCTCCACCGACGCCTCGAAGACCCCGACGACCCGGGCGTGGCCCCCGCCCTTTTGCCGGATCATGACCGGCAGGTGGATGTCGCGCACGCCCACTCGCTGGATAGTGATGCCGCGGTCGTCCCGCTCCGAAGCCACGTCTCGCATCGCCGTGCCTCAGCCTTCCTGCCCTGCGTGCCCAGTATATACCAAGGGCCGCACACACACAAGGCGCCCCCAGACCAAGTTCGACGGTTGCCCCGACGGTCAACAAGTGGTATGATACCATGCAGGATGTGGGCAGTCCGGTCTCATCATTCTGTTCTGTGAAAGGGCGAGACAGAGCATGCAACGTCGAGGATTCACGCTGATCGAGTTGCTCGTCGTTATCGCGATCATCGCCATCCTGGCGGCGATCCTGTTCCCCGTCTTTGCCAAGGCGCGTGAGAAGGCGCGCCAGACGAGCTGCTTGAGCAACCTCAAGCAGATTGCGCTGGGCATGAACATGTACATCCAGGACTATGATGAGCGCTACGCGATTTCCGGTGGGTGGCGTGGGAGCGCGTCCGTGCCACGCGGCTACTTCGTGTTCGCCATCGAGCCCTACATCAAGAACGCACAGATCTGGGAGTGCCCCAGCGACGGCTCGCCGACATCGGCCTCCTATGGCGGCCGCACCATCGCGTGCAGCTACGGCTACAACCTTGTCTTTCCCGGAGATGGCTACTCCAGCTACCAGGCGCAGCGCGGCGACCCCGCGAACGGCATCTGGGATCCGCTGAATGACGCCAAGCTGGCGCATCCATCCACCACATGGATCTTCAGCGACTGCTACATCACCTACCCGTACTCGCTCACCCACCTGCGCATCACGGTGGGCGGCAATCGCTGGTACACGAACCCCGCCGGCCCCGAGCACAACGGCGGCCTGAACTTCGCCTTTGCCGACGGCCACGCAAAGTGGCTGCAGGGCCTCATGTGGGTCCACAGCTACACCGCCCCGCAGTGCATGTGGACCTACGACTAGCCCGACCAACTCGTCCCAGCCGGCGGCGCCGGCCACCCGGCCGGCGCCGCTCTCATGTACGGCCGGGGCGCCGCAGCCACAGCGCGGTAACCTGTGGGCGTTGCCGCGCAAACCATGCGGTGACGGCGCCGCGTGCGCGTGCCGGCTCGGACGCGCGGAACACCATGACAGGCGGTCGTGTCTAAGATTGCAGGGGACAACCGGCACTGCGGAATGACTGCGGCCCTGCACGGCAGCCTCACGGACGGCGGCAGCCAGGAGGGTGAGGACCATGACGCATGGCGGCAGGTTTGTGCTGATCATCATGCTGGGCCTCGCGGGAGCGCTCGCCGGGGCCATGGCGTTGGCGCAGGACGACTACACTGCACAGCGCGAGGCCATGGTGGACGCGCTGGTGGCCGATGGGATCATCACCAATCAGCGCGTGATAGATGCCCTGAAGGCTGTGCCCCGACACGAGTTCGTCACCCCGGGGCAGGTCGCCTCGGCCTACGAGGACACCACGCTGCCCATCGGCTATGGTCAGATGATCATCGCCCCCGGCTACGTGGGCATCATGATCGAGGCGCTCAAGCCCCGGCCGACCGACCGCGTACTGGAGATCGGCACCGGCTCAGGCTACCAGGCGGCGGTGTTGAGCAGGCTGGTGCGTCACGTCTACACCGTGGAGCCGGTCGAGGAGCTGGCCGTCGCCGCCCGTGAGCGGCTGCAGAGCCTGGGCTGCGCCAACGTGACCGTCCGGCAGGGAGATGGCGCCCTCGGCTGGGCGGAGCAGGCGCCCTTCGACAAGATCATCGTCAACGTGGCGCCCGCCGAGATCCCCCCGACGCTCATCGCCCAGCTCAAGGACGGTGGGCTGATGGTCATCCCGATCGCCGAGGACGAATGGGCGCAGAAGCTCTACGTCGTAAGCAAGGCCGGCGATACGCTTGAGAAAACCGAGCTGGCGGACGTCATCTTCGCGCCGATGACCCCGCCGGCTCCGGCTGAGGAGTAGACGCGCCGCCTATTCGCAGCACCACGCCCACGGGCCGCCGACCACGGCGGCCCGCTCGCGCGTACGCGTGTCGCGCCTCGCCGGCGTGACGGGTCGTGGCCATGCGTCGCAGGGAGGATTCCCCGGTTCGGGCGGCAATTCTCCAGTGGTGCCTCTGCGGGGAACGATCTCAACGCAGCTTTACCAAGGGAGATGCGGCGATTGCCGATGCCACGAGAGCTGACTCCGGACGAATGCCGATGGCGTTGCGACGCAGACCTGTTCGAGTTCGCGACCACCGCCGAACTGCCCGAGCAGGTCGAGCCGATCGGGCAGGACCGGGCAACCCGGGCGTTGACCTTCGGCGCCTCGATCCGGAGCGAGGGCTACAACATCTTCGTGCTCGGTCAGCCGGGCAGCGGGCGCCATACGCTGGTGCTCGACGCGCTGCGTCGCCGGGCGGCCGAACTGCCGGTGCCCAGCGACTGGTGCTACGTGCACAACTTCGACGAGCCCCGCCGCCCGCGGGCGCTGGAGCTGCCGGCGGGGCGGGCGATGGAGTTCCGCGATGACATGAAGGAGCTGATCGAGGACGTGGATCGCGAGATCACGCGCGCCTTCGAGAGCGACGACTACTCGAGTCGGCGCGACGAGGTGGTGCGCGAGTTCCGCGAGCGGCGCAACGCCCAATTGCAGGAGCTGGAGCGCGAGATCCAGGAGGCCGGACTGGCGATCGGCCGCGGGCCGGCGGGGCTGATCGTCGCTCCCGCACGCGACGGCGAGGTGCTCAACCCCCAGGAGTACCAGCAGCTTCCGCCCGAGGAGCGCGAGCAGATCGACCGGCGACGGCACGAGCTGCAGGAGAAACTCGACGACGTGATGCGGCGCGGCCAGCGCATCGAGAAGGAGGCGCGCCGACGTGTGGCCGAGCTGGACCGCGAGGTCGCGCAGTTCGCCGTGGGCGGACTGTTCGATGACATCCGCGCTCAGTATGAGGGCCTCGAGCAGGTGCTCGACTACCTGGAGCAGGTGCGCGAAGACATCGTTGACAACCAGGGGATCTTCCGAGCCGAACACAGTGACGAGGGAGCCCCCGAGGGCGCGCCCGCTCCACTGCCCGCGCTGGGCGCGCCCCATGCGCCGCAGGGGCCGTACAATCGCTACGCCGTGAACGTGCTGATCAGTCACAGCGGCGATGATGGGGCCCCGGTCGTCTTCGAGAGCAAGCCGACCATCGAGAACCTGACCGGCGACATCGAACATGTCTCGTACATGGGCGCGCTGCTCACCGACTTCACCATGATCAAGGAGGGCGCGCTGCACCGCGCCAACGGCGGCTACCTGGTGGTGGACGCGCTGGCCATCCTCACCCGGCCCTTCGCGTGGGAAGCGCTCAAGCGCGCACTTCAGGAGCAGAAGGTCTGCCCTGAGTCGGTGCGCGAGCACCTGCGATTGATCTCAACGGTGTCACTTGAACCTGAGCCGATCCCGCTTGAGGTCAAGGTGGCGCTGGTCGGCACACCGATCGTCTACTACCTCCTGTACGCTCACGACGAGGAGTTCCGCAAACTCTTCAAGGTCAAGGCCGACTTCAACCTGCAGATGGACCGGACCGACCATGCGGCGCGGCGGTACGCAGAGTTCATCGCGGCCTGTTGCCACCGCGAGAGTCTGCCCCACTTCGCGCCCGATGCGGTCGCTCTGGTGGCCGAGGAGGGCGCGCGTCTCGCCGGCGACCAGGGCAAGCTGTCCACGCTCTTTATCGACGTGGCCGACCTGGTGCGCGAGGCCGCGTACTGGGCGCAACGCGGCGGGCAGTCGGTGGTGCGCGCCGCCCACGTCCGCCAGGCGGTGGACGAGGGGGTCTTCCGCGCCAACCGCATCGAACAGCGGATGCTGGAGCTGATCGAGCAGGGCACGCTCATGGTGGACGTGGCAGGAACGGCGGTGGGCCAGGTCAACGGCGTGGCCGTGCTGCCGATGGGAGACTATGCCTTCGGCAAGCCCACGCGCATCACCGCACGCAGCTTCCTGGGCAAGCCCGGCGTGATCAGCATTGACCGTGAGGCCGAGATGGCCGGACCAATCCACAACAAGGCCAGCTTGATCCTGGGCGGCTATCTGGGCGAGAAGTTCGCCGTGGACCAGCCGCTCAGCGCCGCGGTGACGCTCGCCTTCGAGCAGGTCTACGAAGAGGTCGAGGGCGACAGCGCGGCGGCGGCAGAACTCTATGCCCTGCTCTCCAGCCTCGGCGAGGTGCCTCTGCGCCAGGATCTGGCGGTGACCGGCTCGGTCAACCAGCACGGACAGATCCAGGCGGTGGGCGGCATCAATCAGAAGATCGAGGGCTTCTTCCGCGTCTGCCGTCTGCTGGGGCTGACCGGCACTCAGGGGGTCATCATCCCCGCCGCCAACGTGCGCCACCTCATGCTGCGCGAGGAGGTGCTGAGGGCGATGGCCGACGGTCAGTTCCACATCTACGCGGCCGAGACGGTGGATGAGGCCGTGGAGTTGCTCACAGGCATGCCGCTGGGCGAGCGCGACGCGCAGGGCCGCTTCGCTGAGGGCACTCTCGCCGCACGGGTCGCGCAACGCCTGGAGGCGATGGCCGAGGCGCACCGACGCTACGATGGCGGCGATAACAACCGGGAGGACACGAAGAGCCGGTAACGAGGCGAAAAGTCAGGGGCCGACGGGCAGTCCCGGGGGGGGAGGACATTCCGCCGGCCCGTGCCTCACGCAGCATAGCCGCGCGAGGAAACCTTTGTCTCGCCCCGCATTATACCACATTTCGGATTGTTACCAACCTCTTAAGGCAAAAAACTCGGCCAGGAATCTCTACCGAAGGTCACCTGCCGACGCGAGCCCCCACTGCTTCATCGCAAAAAGCCGCACCTGGGCGTGCAGGCGGCCACGAATCGGGCACTGCACCCCTTGCAATGTGCCGGGGCTTGCGCTATAATACTCAGCGACGAAACCACATCTCAGGGATTCTTTCTGGGAGTGGGCCGCGCGGCCCACTCCCTTCGTTTTCCGCGACCTGTTCAAGGTCGCGGCGAGAGCGCCGGTGCGGACATGAGGATCAGAAAGCATCCGGTTGTGCGCAAGATCGAGGCCGAAGTTGAGCGCCTGCTTGCGGACTTCGGGTACGAACTGGTTCAACTCAAGTACGGAGGTGCGAGCAGCGGGCGGTCGCTGACGGTACTGTTGGACCGCCCGGAGGGCGTTACGGCCCAGGACTGCTCAGAGATGAGCCGAAGGCTGTCGATGCTGCTGGATACACTGGACCCGATCCCGAGTTCCTACACACTGATCGTGTCATCGCCGGGGCTGGACCGCCCGCTCACGCGCGATGGGGACTTTCAGCGCTTCGCGGGGGAACTCGCGGCTGTGCGGCACGTGGCGGCGGACGGATCGCGGCGCACCGACAGGGGCGTGCTGCAGGGGCTCAAGGACGACCAGGTGGTTATGCAAGTCAATGGCGATACCGTACACATCCCGCTTGCCGAGGTCGAGGAGGCGAACCTGGTCTACGACTGGGACGCTCACGACGGGCGCTGAGACCAGCCTTGGAGCAGGCTGATGGCAGCCTTCCCGCAAGGAGTGTGGACGAATGAACGGCGAGTTTCTGGACGCGCTTGAGCAGCTTCAGCGCGAGAAGGACATCCCGATGACTGCCCTCATAGAGACGGTGGAGGCCGCAATGGCCTCGGCCTACCGCAAGCACTATGGGGTCAACGACGATGTGCGGCTCGAGATCGACTTCGAGAAGCGCACGGTCCGCATGATCGCCCGCACGCTGGTGGACGATGAGGCCATCGACGACGGCCAGGGCGTTGACCAGACGGCAAGTGTCAAGACCGAGGAGCACGAGGTGGACGCCGCGGACTTCGGTCGCATTGCTGCGCAGACCGCCAAGCAGGTGGTCATGCAGCGCGTGCGCGAGGCCGAACGCGAGATCGTGTTCGACGAGTTCAGCCATCGCGTGGGCGAGATGATCACCGGCGAAGTGCAGCGCAAGGATGCCCGCAACGCGTACATCGCGGTCGGGCGTACCGAGGCGCTGCTGCCCGCCAACGAGCAGATCCCGGGCGAGACCTTCCGTTTTGGCGACCGACTCAAGCTCTACGTTCTCGACGTGCGCAAGACCACACGCAACCCGCAGATCATCCTGTCGCGCCGCCACCCCGGGCTGGTGGTCCGACTCTTTGAGCAGGAAGTGCCCGAGGTCTTCGACGGCGTGGTCGAGATCAAGTCGGTGGCGCGCGAGGCCGGGGCACGCTCGAAGGTCGCCGTCATGTCGCGCGATCCGCAGATAGATCCGGTGGGCGCGTGCGTCGGGCACCGGGGCGCGCGGGTGCAGTCGATCGTTGATGAGTTGCGCGGCGAGAAGATCGACATCGTGCGCTACTCCGACGATCCCGCTGAGTACCTCAGGAGTTCGTTGTCGCCGGCCAAGGTCTCGCAGGTGGTCCTCAACGAGGAGGACCGCTCGGCCGTAGTGGTGGCTCCCGACGACCAGCTCTCGCTCGCCATCGGCCGGCGCGGGCAGAATGTGCGACTCGCGGCCCAACTGACCGGGTGGCGCATCGACATCCAGAGCCAGACTCAGTGGGCGACCCAGGCCGAACGCGCGGCCGAAGAGCAGGCGAAGGCGATCGCGGCCGAAGCCAAGCGAGTGCGTGTCTACGAGCTGGCCAAGGAGCTTGACGTGCCCAGCCCTGAGTTGGTAGAAATCATGAAGGAAGAGGGCATGGATGTGACCAGCCATGCCAGCTCGGTAACTGCCGAGGAGGCGGACATTATCCGCGACCTGCTCCTCGGTGGCGAGGGCACACTCGACGACATTGAACTCGGCAACATCGAGATTGAGCTGTAAATGAGGCGGGACGGGGTGCCCGAACCCGACCCGCACAGCAGCAATCAGGCGAAGGCTGTGCCGGAGGTGTACGTATTGGCTGACCAGGTCCGAATCTTCCAACTCGCGAGGAAGCTTGGACTGCGCAGCGAGGCTCTGCTGAAGGTTCTCGGAGACCTCGGACTTGAGGACGTAAGCGCGGCCTCGAGCATTGACATGGAGACCGCCCGCGCGGCCGCCGAGATTCTGGCGGAGCAGGCGCGGGAGGCCCGCAAGCGTGCTGAGGAGGAGGCCGCCCGTGAGGCCGCGGCTGCTGAGGCCGCAGCCCGCGCGGCCGCGGCCGCCGCCGAGGAGGCCGCAGAGGCCGCAGAGGCCGCTCAAGAAGAGACCGCACCGGCCGGGGAGGAAGTTGTGGTGGCGGGGGAGGAGGTCGCCGAAGCCGGGGAGGGAGAGACAGAGGTCGGCGCGGAGGCGGTGGAAGAGGCCGACGAGGAGGAGGCGCCCCAGCGCTGGGTGCCGGCATGGGCGGCACCGGAAAGCCTGCGCAGTCTCGAAGAGCAGCTCGCGGAACTCGAGATTGAGGAGGAGGAAGAGGAGGAAGAGTGGTCGGTCGCCCTGCCCGAGGAAGCGCGACGGCCCTCCGGCGATCGCCCCGAGCACGCAATCGACGTGCCGCCGGTCGTCGCCGTGCTCGGCCATGTTGATCACGGCAAGACCACTCTGCTCGATGCCCTGCGCGAGACCGACGTGGTCTCGACTGAAGCAGGCGGCATTACGCAGCACATCGGGGCCTCCGAGATTCAGCTTCCTGACGGCAACACCATCGTCTTCGTGGACACCCCGGGCCACGCCGCGTTCACCGCGATGCGGGCGCGCGGCGGCCAGGTGGCGGACATCGTCGTGCTCGTGGTGGCGGCGGACGACGGCGTCATGCCGCAGACCGCCGAGGCGATCGGTCACGCGCGGGCTGCCGGCGTACCCATCATTGTGGCCATCAACAAGATGGACATGCCCGGCGCCGACGCCGCCCGAACCAAGCAGCAACTGCTGGAACACGAGCTGGTCGCCGAGGACTTCGGCGGCGATACCATCATGGTCCCGGTTTCGGCGCTGGCGAAAGAGGGCCTGGATGAGCTGCTTGAGATGATCATGTTGCTGGCTGAAGTGCAGGAGTTGTGGGCCGACCCCGAGGCGCCGTTCACCGGTGTGGTGGTGGAGGCAGGCCGAGATGACAGTCGGGGTCCGGTGGCCACGATCCTGGTGCGCAACGGCGAGATCAAGGTCGGTGACGTGGTCGTCTGCGGCAGCGCGTATGGGCGAGTGCGGCGGCTCAACGACTGGCGCGGCAAGTCGGTCAAGCGCATGGGGCCCGGCCACCCGGTCGAGGTCATCGGGCTGTCCGAGGTGCCCGATGCCGGGGAGATCATGACCGTGGCTGAGAACATCAAGGTGGCCCGCGAGATTACCACCGAGCGTGAGCAGCAGATGCGCGCCGCCGGCCTGGAGGGTAGTGGCCGCGCGTCCCTCAAGGACCTCTATCGCGAGCTGGGTGAGCTGACGATCAAGGATCTCAATCTCGTGGTCAAGGCCGATGTGTCCGGCTCGGTGCAGGTGCTCGAAAGCCAACTGCGAGCCCTGGACCGGCAGCTCGAAGAGGTGGATATCAATATCATCCACTCGGGCGTGGGCGAGGTCAATGAGTCGGACGTGCTGTTGGCGGTCGCCTCCAACGCCATTATCCTGGGCTTCCACGTGGGCGTGACCGAGGCCGCCGAACGCACCGCCGAGGCCGAGCACGTCGAGATCCGCACCTACGACATCATCTACGAGGCCCTCGACGACATCCAGCGGGCCATGCTGGGGATGCTCGAGCCGATCTACGAGGAGCAGCTCATCGGGCGCGCCCGCGTGCTGCAGATCTTCCGCATCTCGCGCGTGGGGGTCGTGGCCGGCTGCGTCATCACGGACGGCTACGCCCAGCGCGGCGCCAAGATGGTGGTGACGCGCGGGCGCGATGAGGTGGTGTTCGAGGGCACACTCGACTCGCTCCGGCGCTTCGATAATGAGGCCCGGCAGGTGGAGGCCCCGAACGAATGCGGCATCTCCACCCCCGACTTCCGCGGCTGGGAAGAGGACGACCGGATCGAGTTCTTCGCCCAGGTCGAGGTGCCGCGCCCCACAACCTTCAAGAGCACGCGCTGATACCCGGCCCGTCGTTGGAGTCGTGCCGATGCCCACCGTGGTAGGGCTGCTGACGGTCGAGCTGTTCATCTCCGACGCCGCCTCGCTCAAGGACAGGCGCCGCGTGGTCAAGAGCCTGCTCGACCGCCTGGCGAACCGCCACAACGTGTCGGTGGCGGACATGGGCCCGGATAACTCCCCGACGTGCGCCCGGGTGGCCATCGTGACCGTCGCCAACGAGGAGGCGCACGTGCACCGCGTCCTGAACGGAGCGCTGGGGCTCGTCGAGGCAGAGCCGCGCGCGGTCTGCGAGCGCAGCGCGATCGAGATCCTGTAGTCGCAGCGACGATCGCCATCTGCCCGTCCGCCCACAGGCACAAGGAGGATCGGCCGCCATGAGCACGCATCGCATGGAGAGCGTCGGCCGCGAGCTGCAGGAGGAGATCGCCGAGATCGTCCGCACGGAGATCGATGACCCCCTCGTCGGATTTGTGACCATCACCGACGTGGAGATGTCGCCCGACCTCAAGCACGCACGCGTGTACTTCAGCGTGCTGGGCGACGAGCAGCAGAAGCGGGACAGCGCCCGAGGCATCCGGCGCGCCGCCAAGTTCATCCGCGGCCGCGTCGCCGAGCGCATTGAGCTGCGCTACGTGCCGACACTGCGCTTCCTGCTCGACGAGACCGCCGAGCGCGCTCAGCGCATCGAGATGCTCCTGCGCCGGGAGGCCGAGGAGCTGCAGCTCGAGGAGCCGGAGCCTGATGACGAGCAGTGACGCCTGCGCCCGGGTGGCGCAGGCCGTCCGCGGGGCCGGCACCATCTTCCTGGTGGCGCACGAGAACCCCGACGCGGACAGCGTCGGCTCGCTGCTCGCGCTGCGCGACATGCTACTGGCGCTGGGCAAGACCGTGCACGCCGCGACGCCCGACCCCCCGCCCGACCGCTTCAGCTTCGTCGTCGGCTTCGGCGCTCTGACTACGCAACCACCGCCGTGGACGCCCGACCTGGCCATCGCTCTCGACTGCGACGGCCCGAGCCGGCTGGCCGTGCTTGAGGAGGCCTTCAGGGGCGCCGCGTGCACTGCGGACGTCGATCACCACCGCGGCGTCTCGGCCTTCGGCGACATCCGCTGGGTGGTACCCGAGGCGCCCGCGACCGCCTGGCTCGTGGCGCAGCTCGCCCACGAGCTGGGGCTGCCCCTGACCCCGCCCCGCGCCGAGGCGCTCTACGTGGGCCTGATCGCCGACACCGGCGGCTTCCGCTTCACCAACACCTCGCCCGCGGCCCTGCGGCTGGGGGCCGAGCTGGTCGAGGCGGGCGCCGACCCGTCCACGCTGGCGCGCCGTGTATTCACCATCCGACCGCTGGCGGCCGCCCTGCTCGAGGCACGTGCGCTCGCGTCGCTCGAGATGGCCGACGATGGCGTGCTCATCGCCAGCCTCACCCGTGACGACTTCGTGGAGACGGGAGCGAGCCCGGCGGACACCGACGGATTGATCGACTCTTTCCGTGACATCATCGGCGTGCGCGCTGCGGTGCTGATGAAGGAGAGTGAGTCCGGCGTCTGGCAGGTCAGTCTGCGCGGCAACGGGGTGGACGTCGCACGAGTGGCCGCACGCTTCGGCGGGGGCGGACACAAGTTCGCGGCGGGTTTCACCGCTGCGGGCGCGCGCGAGCAGATCAGGCGCAGCATGCTGGAGGCGCTTGCGCCTGCGCAGGACGGGGGCGCCGCGCATGGCTGACGGCCTGCTGAACATGCTCAAGCCTCCCGGCATGACCTCGCACGACGTCGTCGATGGGGTGCGACGCATCGTCGGCACGCGGCGGGTCGGGCACACCGGAACACTCGACCCGGCGGCCGCCGGCGTGATGGTACTGATGATCGGTGCGGCCACGCGGCTGAGCGAGTTCCTCACCGCCCGCCCCAAGGTCTATCGTGCCGAGATCACCTTCGGGATCGCCACCGACACGCTCGACGGCGAAGGCACCATCGTGGAGCGCGCCGATGCGCGCGCCCTGCGAGCGGCGCCGGTGCGCGAGGCGCTGGCGGCTCTGACCGGCGAGCTGCAGATCGTGCCGCCGATGTACTCGGCCGTCTGGCACCACGGCCGCCGGCTCTACGACATCGCCCGCAGCGGCGAGACGGTCGAGGTGGAGACCCGCACGAGTGTGATCGACCGCTTCGAGCTGCTGGACTTCCAGCCCGGCAGTCCGGCGCGCGCCCTCACCGAGATCGCCTGCTCCAGCGGCACCTACGTGCGCTCCCTGGCGGCGATGGCGGGCGCAATCGTGGGCCTGCCGGCCTACCTGTCGCTGCTGGTGCGCACGCGCGTTGGCCCACTGGAGATCGCAGACGCCCTTACCGGCCGCGAGCTGACACAGGTGGTGCGTGACGGACGCCTGAGCGAGGTGTTGATCGCCCCGGAAGATGCGCTGACCGACTGGCCGCGGCTGGTGGCCGACGCGCCGACCGCACGTGCCTTGAGCAACGGCATGCGAGTCCCCCCATGGCAGCCGGTCGGCGCCGGGCACCTGCTGGTGATGCGCGAAGACGGACGGCTGCTGTGCGTGGCAGAGGCGCTCGAGATCGAGGGCACGCTGATGGTCCAGCCTCGGCGCCTGGTCACGAGTGAGGACGTGCCGCGGTCATGAAGATCGTGCACTGGGCGCCTGACATGGTCCTGCCTCAACGGCCACGGGTGGCCGTGCTGGGGGCGTTCGACGGTGTACACCTCGGCCACGCCCGCACCATCCGGGCCATGCGCGCCATCGCCCATCGGCGTGACGCCGAGGCGGTGGTGCTTACCTTCGACCCCAGCCCGCGCGAGTTCAGCGACGGCGTGCGCCGCCCCGGCCGGCGTCTCACCACCAGGGACGAGCAGATGTACTACCTGCGCCGCCTGGGCGTGGATCTCGCGGTGATCTTCGACTATCCCGGAGAGATTCGCGATCTCGATCCCGAGGACTTCGTGCGCGACGTGCTCGTCGGGCAGTTCAACGTCATTTGCGTGTCGGCGAGTGAGACCCACCGCTTCGGCCGTGGCGGCGCAGGTGATCCGACGCTGCTGCGCAAGCTGGGCGAGAAGCTGGGGTTCGGTGTTGAATCAGTGCCGCCGGTGATCGTCGGCGGCGAGCGCGTTTCAAGCACGCGGATCCGCAAGCTGCTTGCCGCGGGCGCGGTCGCCGCGGCGGGGGCGCTGCTGGGCCGGCCCTACGCCCTGTGTGCCACCGTCGTCTCGGGCCAGGGCGTGGGCACGCAGTTGGGCTTCCCGACCGCCAACCTGCAGATCCCGCCCGAGAAGGTCCTGCCGCGCGACGGCGTATACGCCGGATTGTGCGGCGTGGTACGCGACGGCGACCTGGACGCGGTGGGGCAGGCGCGCGCCGCCGCGATCAACATCGGGGTGGCGCCCACCGTGCGCGGCGATGAGCGTGTCGTAGAGGTGCACCTCGTCGGCCGGCACTGCGACCTGCGCGGCGCGTGCGTCAAGACGGAGTTCCTGCGCTGGCTGCGGGGCGAGGAGCATTTCGCCAACCTGCAGGAGCTGGCCGCGCAGATCGGACGCGACGCCGCGCTGGCGGCCGAGCTGGTCGGCGAGCCGCTTCCCGAAGAGCTGCGCCGCTTCGAGCGCGAGTGCCATGTGGACTACGTCATCCGCCCCCGCGACGCGGGCTGATCTGGAGCGAGCCGGATCAGGGAGCACTCAACTCAAGCAGGAATGGGTTCGTGAGAGCTTCATCACCGAGCGTTGACTCGGGCCCGTGACCGGGGAGCAAACGCGTATCCTCGCCGAACTCCGCGACGATGCGGCGCAGCGACCGCCGCAGGATCGGCATCGATCCCCCCGGCAGGTCTGTGCGCCCGACGCTACCCGCAAAGAGCGTGTCGCCGGTCAGCAGCAGGTTCTCGACCGCCAGGCACACACCGCCGGGCGTGTGTCCGGGTGTGTGCAGTACGCGCACCGTCAGGTCGCCCACGTGCAGTTCGTCGCCCTCCGCGAGCGTACCATCGGGCCTGGAGGGCTCGACGCCCCCGACCATCGCCGACCAGAACGCATGCGGACGCTCGATCAGCTCGCGATCGGCCTCGTGGATCAGCAGCTTCCCGCCGGTGGCACGTTGGATCTCGGCGTTGGCGGCAACGTGATCGACGTGCCCATGGCTGTCGCAGATGTACTCGATCTGCAGCCCCAGCCGGTCGATGGCATGGAGGATGCGGGGCGCCTCACCGCCCGGATCGATGACCAGGCCCGCGCGCGTGTGGTCGCAGCCGAGCAGGTAGCAGTTGGCCTGCAGAGGCCCGACGGTGATCGTCTCAAGTATCATCACCAGGCCACCCTCACGCCGGGACCTCGATCGCGCTGATGAGCACCAGCTTCTCATCCTCACGAAGCTGGCCCGAGCGCCGCTTGATGCGACGGACGAAGTCGCGGTCGTAGTCATCCAGCCGCCCCGCCCGCCGAAGCTGCTCGCTGCCCGCCTCCAGTTCGCCGATGAGCACCAACAACTCGCCCAGCAGGTAGCGGTAGGCGCGGTTGTCGGGCGCGATGCGCACGGTTCGGCGCAGCACCTTGACCGCCGCCCGGCGTCGGTTGAGCCGGATCAGAACCGACGCGAGGCGCACGTGGTAGAAGTCATCCAGTGGAGCGCACTCGGTGGCGCGCAGATATGCCTGCGCCGCCGGCAGCCAACGGGCGGAGCGCACGTGCAGCTCGCCGAGCTTGTAACGATACAGCCCCTCTCCGGGATCGCCGGCGATGGCGGCCAGGAGGGCGGTCTCGGCCATCTCGTCGTCTCCCGCTCGCGCGTAGAGTTCCGCCAGCCGGTAGCAGTAGTAGGGGCGCTCGGGGTCGGCCTCAACCGCCAGCTCCATCTCGCCGATCGCCTCCTGCACTCGCCCCGAGCGGGCGAGCAGGTCGGCCATGCAGAAGTGCGCGTCGGCGTTGTCGGGATGCGCGCGCAGTGCCCGCTGGTAGGCGCGGAAGGCCTCATCGTCGCGGTCGGCGAGGGCGTACGAATCCCCCAGGCTCAGATGCGCGCGTGCGTTGCGCTCGTCAAGTTCGGTGGCACGGCGGTAGCTCTCGATAGCGCCCATGACGTCATCCTGCAACGCCCGCGTATCGCCGGCGTCACAGTAGCGCTTCGCGAGCTTCCTCGCGACCACTTCCTGGCCTTCTCGGCGCTCCTGTGTGCTTGCCATCGCCATTCATCAGCCCGCCATCCGGCGCAGGCCGTTGCCTGTCAGAAAGTCCGATCGGTGCTCAGCAACAGCGTCACCGGGCCTTCATTGACCAGCGACACGTGCATGCGCGCGCCGAATACCCCGCGCGCGACCTGCAGGCCCATCTCCACCATCCGGTCGGCGAATTCATCGACCAGCGCCTCGGCCGCATGGGGCTCGCAAGCACCGGTGAAGCTCGGGCGCCGCCCCTTGCGGCAGTCGCCGTAGAGTGTGAAGTTCGGCACCACCAGCACCCCACCGCCGATGTCGGACACCGACAGGTTCATCTTCCCGGCGTCATCCTCGAAGATCCGCAGGTGAGCAATCTTGTTGGCCAGCGCGCGCGCGTCCTCATCCGCGTCGGCATTTCCGCAGCCGACCAGCACCATCAGCCCGCGCTCGATCCGGCCGACGATCTCGCCCTCGACCTCGACCGCCGCCTCACTTACCCGCTGCACGACCGCTCTCACGTGCGCTCCCACTCCCGAGCCCCGGCTTACCAGCCTCTGCTCTTTGTTCCTCGCGCCTGTCCCCGCCACCTGCCCGATGCGCACGAGCCGGGGTCATCAGCGGCCTCGCGAATGAACATTCCACCCTTGACAGAGCGTCTACTATCTGGCATAGTATCAACTACGAGTGGTAGTACGACGCGGTGGATGAACCCGGGAGGTGCCTGGAGTGCGCAGGACGGCGACGATGATAGGTCTGATCGCGTTGGTGGCCGCGGCGGGCGTGCTGGTCTTTTCGGGCTGCGACTCGGCCTGGTACGAGGACGACTGGGACGATGACGGGGGCTACGACGGCAGCTACAACAAGACCATCTTCTTCTACCTGAACGTCGCCGACGCCAACGGCGACCCCCTGCCCGGCGTGACCGTATGGATCGACGGCGACCAGCAGGATGCGCGCACCGACGACGAGTACGAGCGGCTCGGCCAGCAGTTCCCGCCCGACTGGCGTGGCTGGCGCTACAACTGGAGCGGCGGGCCGTACTGGCTGGATCTGCGGGATTACGCCGGCGCCGAGTGCACCATCGAGATCATGGTCACCCGCAGCGGTCTGCAAAGCCAGCGCAGCTATGTGACCTTCGATCGCTGGGATCCGCGCGAGATCTACGTGCGACAGACCTTCGTGATGGAGCCGCGCAGCGGGCTGACCTCGGCCGCGGTCGTTACCGCGCCGCAACCGGCGGAGAAATGCTCACTCGAGCAGTAAGCCCGACAGTCCTGCGCCATCGGCCCCGGTGGCCATGACCGGCACGATCCGGCCAACGAGGTCATCGGGGCCGTCGAAGGCCACCCGCAGGTAATTGTCCGAGACCCCGACGAGACGCCCCGCCCTGTCGCGGGGCGTCTCGACGACCACCTCCAGTTGCTCCCCCACCGCCGCCTGTGCGAACCTGGCCGCCTTCTCCGCCGACACTCCGCGCAACACCGCGGTGCGTCGCTTGCGCACCTCCGGGTTCACACTCTCTGGCATATCTGCCGCGGGCGTCCCCGGCCGCTCGGAGTACGTGAATACATGCAGGTACGCCGCCGGCAGCTCGCGCACGAACTCCAGCGTCTGCGCGAACTCGTCATCGCTCTCGCCCGGGAAGCCGGTGAGCACATCGACACCGATACTCACCTGCGGCTCGCACGCGACGATCCCGGTGATCAAGTCACGGTAGAACGCGCTGTCGTAAGGCCGGTTCATACGCGCCAGCGTGGCGTCACAGCCGCTCTGCAGCGGAATGTGCAGGTGCCGGCAGACCTTGCCGTACGCAGGCAGCTTCGGGTCCGGCGCGAGGGCCCCGCCCCCCGCACACACCATCGCGATCAGTTCCTCAGTCACCTCGCGCGGCTCGATGCTGCTCAGACGCACGCGTGCGACACTGTCGAGGTCGCAGACGGCATGCACCAGATCGGCCAGTCTCGCCCCGCCTGCGTCAAGATCGCGCCCCCAGGCTCCGAGGTGAGTGCCGACCAGCACCACCTCCGGGTGGCCCGCCCGTCCCAGCAGGTCGGCCTGGCGCACCACGATGTCGGGTGGCACGCTGCGGCTGGGGCCACGCGCGGCGGCGATGATGCAGTAGGCGCAGGAGGCGTCGCAGCCGTTCTGCACCTTGACGAAGGCGCGCGTGTTGTCAGGGAAGTGGTGCACGAGGCGCTCGGAGTCGGAGGGGGGTGTCGCAAGCCGCACCGGCTTTCGACGCGCCAGACGCTCGGCGGCCATGCGCGCGAGATCCGGCTTGCAATCGTTCCCCGCGACCAGATCCGCGACGCCGAGGGCCTCCAGCTCTTCGGGGTACATCTCCGCGCTGCAGCCGGTCAGCACGACCACCGCGTCCGGGCAGCGCCGACGGGCCTGACGCGCCAACCTGCGCGCGTCGCGATCGGTGCGGTGGGTCACCGTGCAGGTGTTGAGAACATACACATCAGCCTCGGCGTCGAAGGGGACGGTCGCAAAGCCCAGGGCTTCGAAGTCCTCGCGAAGCTGCTCGCTCTCATACTGGTTGAGCTTGCAGCCCAGCGTTCGGATGGCCACGCGCAAACGAGCGCTCATGGGCGCGTGCCCTCCGCGAGGCCGGGTTGCGCGCTGCCGAGTCCGTGTGCTATAATCGCCGTGTTCAGGCTGACGAGGGGCGGTCTGCGGGCACGACAAACGGCCGGGGCCTGAGCCCCGGCCCAACTGCGCGCATCGGTCCCGATTGGGATCAGCCCCGGGCGGCTTTCTTGACCTTGCCCGCCTTGATACACGACGTGCAGACCTTTATCCGCTTCGGCGAGCCGTTCACGAGGGCGCGCACACGCTGGATGTTCGGCTGCCACGTGCGCTTGGTGCGCCGCTGCGAGTTGCTCACGTTGTGCCCGGTGCTCGGCCGCTTGCCGCAGATCTCACACTTGGCCATCGTCAATACTTCCCTTCGCAAGGCGAGCGTGTGTCCGTCCACGCGTCGCCGAATTGCCTGAGTAAATAATGATAGCACATCCGCCCGACGCCGCGCAAGCGGTGTCTGCATCGAGGCGATGACGATTTCCCACCGCTTCCCCGATGATATCTGCCCTGACTGGATGCGGCCGGCCCTGCCGCCGAGCGGCCCGCCGCGTATCAGCGGTACCGCCATGCCCGGTGGCGTCTTCATGTCCACCGGCAACGCCCGCAGCGCCGGCGATCTGTGGCTCATCCTGACCGGCCTGTCCATCGCCGCGCTCGGCTCGGGGGCGCTGGTGCTGACCTGGATCATCTCGTGGACCATCGAGCAGTTCTCGGCGCTGCCGCTCACCGGGATGCTGATGATGCTCACCCCCGGGCCCGACGGCGAGACGGGGCCGCTACTGGAGATCGGCCTCAACCTGCTCACCTTCCTGTGTTTCCTCCTGCTTATGCGCCTGACCCCCCTGTCCGGCTACCACGCGGCCGAGCACAAGGTTATCAGCGCCATCGAGCACTTCGGTGAGGCCACCATGGAGCGCGCTCGCACGATGCCGCGCGCCCACCCGCGCTGCGGGTCCAATCTGCTGGCCGGGCTGCTCCCGCTGCTGCTCATCGGCGAGCCTCTGTGGCGCCTCAGCCCCATCGCCGGGGCCGCCACCATCATCCTGGGCTGGTCGATGCGTTTCCACACCGGCTATCTGATCCAGACGCTCTTCGCCACCAAGGAGCCCACCGATCGTCAGCTCCGCGCCGGGCTGGAGGCCGGCCGCAGGGTGCTTGAGCGCTGGCAGGCCTCCCTCGGGCGGCCGGTACCACCGCTGATCAGCCTGTGGCGGCGCGGCATGGCGCAGATGTTCATCGGCATGTTCATTGGCGTCTGGCTCCTCGGACACATCTACGAGTACCTGCACCTGTGGCTCGACTTCTGACCAGGATTGCACCAACACGCTTCGGAGGACGCTGCATGGCTGACGCACAGCTCATCGAACTCATCGACGCCGCGCTGAAGGCGGCCTGCGAGGCGGGCGACCTGCCCCCCTGCGACCCCGAGATCCGCCTGGAGCAGCCGCCCCGGCCCGAGATGGGCGACTTCTCGTGCAATATCGCCATGATCCTGGCGAAGCCTGCGCGGAAGCCTCCGCGTCAGGTGGCCGAGACCATCCTCAAGCATCTGCCGGAGTGCGCCTTCATCGACCGCGTGGAGATCGCCGGGCCCGGGTTCATCAACTTCCACCTCTCCCCCACCTGGCTGCAGGATACCGTCCGAGACGTGTTGCTGCTCGGCGACCGCTACGGACACAGCGACGAGGGGGCGGGCAGGCGGGTACAGATCGAGTTCATCTCGGCCAACCCTGTGGGCCCGCTGCACATCGGCAACGCCCGCGGTGGTCCCTACGGCGACGCACTGGCCAATCTGTTCGAGGCCGTCGGCTACGAGGTCGAACGCGAGTATCTGCTCAACGATGGCCCGGACAACACGCAGTTCCGTCTGTTTGGCGCGTCGGTGCAGGCCCGGGTACGCGAGCTGCTCGGGCTGCCCGCGCACATGCCTGAGGATGGCTACAGGGGCGAATACGTCATCGACTACGCGCGGAAACTCATCGCGACGCATGGCGAGCGCCTGGGCGAAATCCCGGAGGACGAGGACGGCTTCTTCGAATTCGCGATCCTCGGCGAGGAGGTGTGCGTGGCCGACATCCGCAACAGCCTGGAAATGCTGGGCGTCGAGTTCGACTCGTGGTTCAGCGAGCGCGCGATGTTTGAGGACGGTGAGATCGACGCCAAGCTCGACGAGCTGTGGGGCCGCGGCGTGCTCTACGAGCGGGATGGCGCGGTATGGCTGCGCACCACCGACTTCGGCGACGAGGAGGATCGGGTGCTGGTGCGCCAAAACGGCGCGAAGACCTATCTCATGAGCGACCTCGCCTATGTGGACAACAAGCTCGCGCGCGGCTTCGACCACCTGATCTACGTCTGGGGGCCCGACCACGCGGCCCAGGTGCCCTCGGTCAGGGCGGGCATGGCCGCCGCGGGTGTCGATCCCGAGGTCACCGAGTTCATCGTGCATCAGATCGTGCGCCTGACCGAGGGCGGCGAGATCGTGCGCATGTCCAAGCGCCAGGGCACGATCGTTTCCCTCCGCGAGCTGATAGCGGACGTGGGACGGGACGTGACACGCTTCTTTCTGCTCTCCCGCTCCGTCGATTCGCACCTCGACTTCGACCTGGAACTGGCGCGCAAGGAGAGCGACGAGAACCCGGTCTATTACGTGCAGTACGCCCACGCACGCATCAGCAGCATCCTGCGCGAGGCCCGACAGCGTGGCTTCGCGACCGACGATCTTGCCCGGGCCGACCTGTCGCTGCTGGCGCATCCCGACGAGCTGCGCCTCATGCGCTGGCTGGCCGACTATCCCGCCGAGGTCAGCGACGCCGCCGCTCAGCGCGCGCCCCACCGGCTCGCGCATCTGTCGCGCGATCTCGCAGCGACCTTCCACCAGTTCTACGGCACCTGCCGCGTCATCAACGAGCATGAGCCGGAGCTGTCACGCGCGCGCCTTGCGCTGGTCAGCGCCGCAGGCATCGTGCTGCGCAACGTCCTCGGGCTGCTGGGCGTGAGCGCGCCGGAACAGATGTGATGTCCGTGCCTCGCGCGACGCTGGCGGCCGTCGTGCTGGGGGCATCGCTGTTGGTGGCGCGGGCCGCGCCCACCCCGACGGTCGCGGTTGTGCACGGTGATTTCCTCGGCGGCGCCGGCCCCGAAACGGCGCAGATCAGCCGCGAGCGCTACGAGGCTGTCCTGCGCGCGCTGGAAGCTGCGGGCATCCCCTACCAGGAGAGTTCGGACACCATCGTTGAGCAGTGGGGCCTGCCCGCGGTGCCCGTCGCCATCATGCCCTACAGTCGCGCCGTCAGCGACGAGGAGGCGCGCCACCTGCGTGCCTTCCTGGCTCGCCCCGCGCGTCTGATCGTCTTCTACACCGCGCGCGAGGACCTGGCCGCCGAGTTGGGCGCGGCGCTCGGCCCCGTCACGCACGAGGATTTCCCGGGGCAGTTCTTCTCGCTGCGCCCCCCCGACGGGCGGCTGCTTGGCCAGCCCGACGCGCTCGCCCTCGACGCACGTACCATCCGCCCGCTCAAGCCCATCGACGGACGGTGCTACGGGACCTGGTACACGGTCTCCGGCCACCCGACGGCCCACGCCGGCCTCGTGGTCTCGGACCGCGGCGCACTCGTCGGTGCCCCGCCCTCGCCCGACAGCAAGCCCGCGCTCGTGCAACTGCTGCGCGCGCTCGTCGGGCGCTTTGCGCCGGAGCTGTGGACCGCGCTGGCGCCACGCGATCCGCGCCTGATCGGCCCCGTCGGTCACTACGATTCGCTGACCGACTTGGACGCCGCGCTGCGCGCCAACAGCGCCGAGTATCTGGGCGGCGCCCGCGCGGACGTTCGCGAGGCCTTCGGACTGCTCAGCTCGATCTCCGACCTGCTCATGCGAGGACGCCAGGAGGAGGCCATCGCCGCCTCCCGCCGGGCACGCGAGTTGGGCCAGCGCGCGTGGTACCGCTCGTACCCGTCATATTCGCCGGAGATCCGCGGTGTGTGGGCTGCGGACACGGTAGATGGTGGCTGGGACCGGGCCATCCGCAACCTCGCCGCCGCCAACTTCAACGTAGTCTTCCCGTACATGGCCTCGGGCGCGGCGGCTTACTACCCGAGTGCGGTGCTGCCGCGCTGCACCAACTCGCATGGCAATCCGCTGCGCGATGCCATCGCCGCCGGACGCGCGCACGGTGTGTCCGTGCACCCGCGCATCCTGGGATTCTTCACCATGGGCGCCTCACCGGAACTCAAGGACTGGTACAGGTCCCAGGGCCGCATTGCCCGCCGACCCGAGGGCTACGACATCAACTGGCTGTGCCCGTCAAACCATGACAACCGGCAGCAGATCATCGACACCGCGCTGGAGATGGTGACCACGTACGGGGCCGACGGCGTGCAGTTCGATTACTTGCGGTACAGTTGGAAGGACCGCTGCGTCTGCGCCACCTGTCGTGAGCGATTTGAAACCGAGACGGGCGTTCGAGTGAATAACTGGCCGGGGGATGTGCTGACCGGGCCGCTGCACGGCCGATGGCTGGAGTGGCGGAGGGAGACGATCACCTCGCTGTTGCGCACTGTGCGCCGCAGGATGAGGGAGGTCCGCCCCGACGCCACCCTCTCGGCGGCGGTCTTCATCAACTGGGAGAGCCACCGCGACAGCTTCGGCCAGGACTGGAAGCGCTGGATCGACGAGGGGCTGGTGGACTTCGTCGCGCCCATGACCTACGTGGCCGACATGGACCGCTTCCAGGGCTGGGTGGTGAAGCAGGAGGCGTGGGCGGGCGGCAAGGTCCCGGTCGCGATGGGCATCGGGCCGTTCGCCGACATCGACCCGCAGATCACGCCTCAGGGGGTGCTCGACCAGATTCAGGCAGCGCGCCGACTCGGCTGCGAGGGATTTGTGCTCTTCAACTATCAACGCGCCCTCGCCGAGGACTATCTGCCGGTGCTCGCGTTGGGCGCGACCGGCACGCCCGCGGAGATGGCGACACAGGCCCGGCAATGAGGAGGCTGGTGCACCGATGCGCGCAATGATCGGTCTGACCGCGCTGCACATCCTCGCCCTGCCCGTACTGGTGTTTGCACAGGATACGGCGCAGCCCGTGCCGCCCACCCGGGATCCGGTGACCTTCCTCGCCGCCGGTGAGGACGCGCCGCTCCTGCAGGGCGAGTTCTCGATCCCGCAGAGGCCGAACCCGGCGACCCTCGTTCCCGGCGTGGTCATCTGCCATCCGAACCCGCTCATGGGCGGCAACATGTACAACAACGTGGTGCTGGCGCTGCGCAATCACTGCCTGGAGCTGGGGATGGCGACTCTCATCTTCAACTTCCGCGGCGTCGGGCGGTCGGAGGGCGAGCCGACCGACGACCCCGCGTGCGCCGATGACGTCCTGGGCGCGCTGGCCTTCATGCGCGCGCAACCGGCGGTGGATGCCGAGCGCTGCGGGCTGGCGGGCTACTCCTTCGGCTCGCAGATGGCGCTGGCGGCCTGCGGGCGTGACCCCATCGTGCTCGCCTGCGCCGCCGTGGGCCTGCCCACCGGGCTGGCGCAGCCGGTGACCGTCGAGGACTTCGCGTACCTCGACGGCATCGAGCGCCCGCTCCTGTTCGTCACCGGTACCGATGATCAGTACAGCTCGATCCCGAACATCTTCGCGCTCGTGGACCATTACGAGCTGCAGGCGCGTGTCATCCCCATGGAGGGCGTCGATCACTTCTACACCGAGCCCGAGAGCCTGGCGCTGATGGCCACGCAGGTCGCGCAGTTCCTGGCGATGAAGCTGGTGGGCGAGCCGTAGGGGCAGGTTCCCTGTACCGGTGCGCGGAAACTCCTGTCATTGTCTGAAGTCTACTGTGTCGGTGCATCACATAGTGGGCTAATTCCCACGGATGGTGAGCGACTCATGCGCGAGACACGCCGTGAGCTGGCGCGCCGGCCGCGCCGCATCATATTCAACAACGATGGTGACGATGCGGTCTACGAGTGCGATGAGCCCACCGGCGAGAACCTGCTGGCCCAGCGCACGACACCCCTGCTGGGCTCGCAGGTGGACAGCATCTTCTACTGCCCGTGGTGCTCGGGCTTCGGGCTGACCACCATGCGCAGCGACGTCGCCGAGCGCTTCGTGACCACCGACCGCATCTTCCACAGGAACATCACCGGAGCGCTGCACGACCAGGGCACCGACCCGTCGCAGATCATGAGCGAGTTCTGCCGCGCGCACGGCCTGGAGTACTTCTGGTCGCTGCGCATGAACGACGTGCATGACGGCGCCATGACCGCGGAAGGTGACTTCTACTACCCCGAGCTGTTCCCGCAGTTCAAACGCGATCACCCCCAGTTCCTCATCGGTGAGAAGGGCGAGGCGCCGCCATTCACGCGCGATGGCCGCTGCTGGTCGAGCGTCAACTTCGCCGAGCCGGTGGTTCGCGAGCGTTGCTTTCGCATCATTGAGGACGCCATCAGACGCTACGACATCGACGGCATTGAACTGGACTTCTGCCGCCACCTGTGCTACTTCCGCAGCCACGCATTTGCCGGCGCGGCGACGCAGGAGGACCGTGACGCGATGACCGGACTGATGAGACGCGTGCGTGAGCTTGCGGTCGCGCGGGAAGGGGAGTTGGGCCGACCGCTGCTCGTCGCGGTGCGCGTGCCCGACTCCGTGGACTACTGCCGCGATGTGGGGCTCGACCTCGAGGCCTGGCTCGCCGAGGAGCTGGCCGACATCCTCATCGTGACCGACTACTTCCGTCTGCGCCCGTGGCAGGCAAGCGTTGAACTGGGAGCGCGCTATGATGTCCCCGTCTTCGCCTGCCTGGCCGACCCTCGGGTAACCGACGCGATCGCCAACCGCCGGCGTCTGCAGCCCGCGACCTACCGCGGTCGCGCCGCTGCCGCCTGGTACGCCGGCGCCGATGCGATCTATATCTACAACCTGTTCGACCCGCGCAGCCGCATCTGGCGGGAGCTGGGCGATCCGGTGGCGTTGCGCAGGATGGACAAGACCTACTGGGCCTCCGCCCTGGGCCCCAAGGCCATCGAGTACTACCTGGTCGGCGGCGAGCGCTACAACGAGACCGAGACCCTGTGCCCTGATCGCCCGGCCGCGCTGGCGGCTGGCGAGACGCTGCGCGTGACCATCGAGACCGGCGACGAAGACACCGACGCCGCGCCGATGCTCACGCTCAGCCTGCAGATCCAGGACGTGCTCGACCCCGCAGCGCTCGCGGTTGCTCTCAACGGCTCGCGCGTTGACGGGGGCGTGGTGGACGACGGCTGGCTGCGCCTGTTTCCGGATGTCTCTCTGCTCCGCGCGGGCGCGAATGAGGTCACGATCGCGCTCACGCGCTCGGCAGGCGATACGCCGACGGTGCGCGACCTGCGTCTGGACGTCACCTACCCGCAGCCCGCGGCCGACCGGACGCCCCGATGACCCCCGGCTCCCACCTGCCGTCGCCTGAGCGCGGCGCCGCCCTGTGGGCGACGCCGCGTCGATCTGAAGGGCACGCCCCGGAGCGCGGCGAAGTAGCCCCCATCACAGAGCACAGCCGGCGGCCATGCCGCCGCTCGACGACGGATCGGGAGGACCACCATGAAGGTCGGACTGAGCGGGATCATCACACCATCGGAATGGAGCTACCAGCAGACACTGCAGAACGCGAAGGATGCCGGTTACGAGGCGTTCGAGCTGACCTTCCGTGAGGATCGCGACACCAGGCTCGACACCATGACCGACCAGAAGATCGCGGACATGGTGAAGATGGCCGAGGACATGGGCATTGAGCTGGCCGCCGCGGTCGGCTCGGGGGAGCCGCGGCCCGATATCATGACCGGCGATGAGGGCCGCCGCCGCGAAAGCATCGACGAGATCAAGCATATCCTCGAAGTTGTGCACAAGTTCGGCATTGACACCTGGCTGCTCGTGCCCGGGCGGGTCAGCGAGGAGTGCCACTACGACGATGCCTACTACAACGCGCGTGATGCGCTGGCGGAGCTGGCTCCCTTCGCCGAGGACATCGACGTGGTCATCGCGGTCGAATACGTCTGGAACCGCTTCCTGCTCTCCCCCATGGAGTTCGCCCGCTTCCTCGACGAGATCGGGTCATCGCACGTGGGTCTCTACTTCGACACCGGCAACATGGTCATCCAGAGCTACCCCGAGCAGTGGGTGAAGATCGTCGGCACCGGCGTGAAGAAGGTGCACTTCAAGGACTTCAAGCGCGAGGGCTACCAGTGGACGCCGCTGCTCGAGGGCGATGTCAACTTCCCGCTGGTCATGGCGGAGCTGCGCAAGATCGGCTACGACGACGCGCTGACCTCCGAAGTCAGCCCGCGCATCGAGTCGCTGGAGGCGACTGCGGCCAAGATCCGCCAGATCATGGAGATGTGAGCGGCTATCCGACGCCGCTCCCGCCGGGGGTGATGGCAGTGACGCTGAACGTGGCCCACCGCGGGGATCCCTCCAGCGCGCCTGAGAGCACGCTGCCGGCATTTGAGGCGGCGATGGCCCTGGGCGTGGACATGGTCGAGTTCGACGTCCACCAGCTCGCCGATGGTGCGCTGGTGGTCATGCACGACGCCACGGTTGATCGCTGCACCGACGGCTCGGGCGCGCTGGCAGAGATGACCCTCAATCAGGTGCGCGCGCTCGACGCCGGATCGTGGTTCTCCCCCCGGTTCGCGGGCGTGCAGGTTCCGACCATGGCCGAGGCCCTGGCGGCGCTGCCCGAACCGGTGTTGCTCAACATCCACTTGAAGACGGTTCCCCAAGGTTCCGGCGGGTTCGAGCGCGCGGTGCTGGCGGAGATTGAAGCGGCCGGGGCCGAGCCCCGATCCCTGATTGTGCACCACGACCTGGCGACCCTCGACCGCATGCGCGCGATGGCGCCGGAGCTGCGCTACTGCCTGCTGCCGGACACGCCCGACGGCTTCGAGTACATCGCTCGGGCCGCCACTGAAGGCTTCAGCGTGCTCCAGCCCGGGCGCGGGATGATGAGCGCCGAGTTCTGCCGGGCGGTTCACGACGCCGAGATGGTCGCCAACGTCTTCTACGCCGATGACGCCGAGACGATGGAGCAGTATGTCGCCTGGGGCATCGACGGCATCCTGACCAACCGCCCGGCCCTGCTCGCCCGGGTCCTGGGCGAACCGGGCAGCAATCACTGAGGTGATCGGG
The DNA here is from genome assembly GCA_964617715.1 of uncultured Armatimonadia bacterium. Taxonomy (GTDB): domain Bacteria; phylum Armatimonadota; class Zipacnadia; order Zipacnadales; family UBA5352; genus JALGVA01. Next base: position 57,571 of record CAZTZN010000002.1, read on the forward strand.
ATGAAGTGCGCAGCACTCTTCGCGGCAGTCGCGCTGACCTGCACGTACGTCGCCGACGCGGCCACGGTTCACGTCCGGGGGGCGGATGGCCACTGGATCGAGATTGAGGCGCAAACCGATGGCGACATTGTCAGCTTCACCATCACCCCCGAGCAGGCGGCCGGCGGCCGCGCGCTGGTAGTGATCAACAAGCCCGACTGGATGGTGCTCGATGATGCCGAGCCGCCGCGGGTGATCGGCTACACGCTCGGCGACGAGACCATCGAGCTGAGCCCCGGGGCAGCCATCGAACTCGGCGCGGTCGGCGACGGGACGCGTATCTCGCTGGACATCGCCGACAACGCCAACCCGATAGATGTCAACTCCCTGGCCCTGCGCGTTACGGGCGGGGCGGAGGCAACCTTCCAGGTCACCGAGGAAGACCGGGAGGGGCACTCGGCGGTGGTCGAGTTGGACCTGAGCCGCCTGGGGCCGGGCGCGTACGACGGCACGATTACCGTCGCCGACCTGGCGCCATCGGGCAATACCGCCGAGCTGCCTGTCCGCTTCTCGATCTTCGGCATGAAGGTCACACCCGACGGGCAAACTATCCGCCTCGCTGCAGGCGGCGCGGGTTTCTCGATCAACGGCGACCCACGGCAGACCGTCACCGTGGAGGCCGCGGGGGTCTCGGCCTATCCGACCCTGCAGATCGGTGCGCCTTACCTTTACGTGCGCGATTTCGCCCAGGTGCGGGAGTTGGCGTCCGTCTCCGGCTGGCACATGATGGAGGCGGACTGCGCGCTCGAGGACATCGACGGCAACCCGATGACGAACGAAGAGGCGGGGGCTCAGGTGCGCCTGGTCATCGCCGCCCATCCGGAACTGCCGGTCACCGTAGTGCGCACCGAGGTGACCAACCTGGCCGACGCGCGCGACGTCTACTGCTTCTGGGGCTGGCTGCCGGGTGCCAACTACGTGACGCCCGACGGCGAGACGCACGAATGGTCAATGCAGTACCGCGACTTCGGGCACCCGGGTTGGGTCTACATCGCGCCGCGCGATCCGAGCCGATCCGGAGTCGGCTGGATCACGCCTGCGGTCTTCGGCGAGTCGCGCTTCGGAACGATGATCGTGTACACTGACCCCAAGAAGATCACGGTCGAGCATGGCGAGAGCGTCTCCACGGTGTTCGCGATCATGCCCGCGACCGGACCCGAGGCCGTGCGCACCGCCGCAGAGGCCCTGGCGCGGTCGGCCCTCGAGGAGTTTGCCGCGGTGCTCGGCGAGTAACAGCCTTCATGCACGCACGGAAAGAGGCGGCCCGGCGAGATGCCGGGCCGCCTCAGTGGGTGTGATGCGTCCGCAGGTCAGGCTACCTGGTCGCTGCTCACACGCTTCTGAACCTCGACCTGCGCCTCACCCTTGCGCTTGGAGATGACCAGGGCGATCGCGATGATGACCGCCAGCACCAGGCCGGTGAGGATCAACGCGAGGGAACCGGCGGCCTTGACGATGATCGGGACTACCAGCAGCCCCACCAGGTTCATGACCTTGATGAGTGGGTTCAGAGCCGGACCGGCGGTGTCCTTGAACGGATCGCCGACGGTGTCGCCCGTGACCGCGGCGGCGTGGGCATCGGAGCCCTTGCCGCCGTAGGCGCCGTCCTCAATGACCTTCTTGGCGTTATCCCAGGCGCCACCGGCGTCACACAGCAGCACCGCCATGAGCTGGCCGCTCACGATGATCCCGGCGAGGAAACCGCCCAGGCCCAGCCACCCCAGCCAGGCGCCCACCACGACAGGGGCAAGCACCGCCAGCAGGCCGGGGGCGACAAGCTCCTTGATGGCCGACGTCGTGCAGATGTCCACGACCTTGGCTGACTCGGGCATGGCCGTGCCCTCCATCAGGCCGGGGATCTCGCGGAACTGCCGCCGCACCTCGTTGATGATGAAGAAGGCGGCGCGGCCGACCGCGCGGATGGTCATCGAACTGAACAGGAACGGCATGGCGCCGCCCACCAGCAGCCCGATGAACACCCTCGGGTCATCCAGCGGGATCGAGTACTGCGTGAGCGCGGCGGCGCTCACCGCCTCACCCGCCGACGCGCCCGCCTCGGCCCCCGCCACCTTCGACAGGTAGGAACCGAACAGGGCGATCGCCGCAATGACCGCCGAAGCAATCGCAAGCCCCTTCGTGGCCGCCTTTGTGGTGTTGCCCACCGCGTCCAGCACCTCGACGACCGGCATGGCCTCGGGCACGTCGGCCATCTCACAGATCCCCTGGGCGTTGTCGGCCACCGGGCCGTAGGTGTCCATGGAGATGACCACACCGGTGGTGGTCAGCATGCCCAGGCCGACGAGCGAGACGCCGTAGAGGATGCCGATGGGCCCCTCCTCGCCGAATACGAAGATCGAGAAGCCGATTGCCAGACAGATGACCATCAACGCCCACACGGTGCCCTCGAGGCCCACACCGAAGCCGGCCAGCAGGTTGGTGGCCGCACCGGTCTGCGAGGCCTCAGCAATCTCCTGCACCGGCTCGTACTGACTCGAGGTGTAGTACTCGGTGAGCTTGTAGATACCGATGGCCAGCGCCAGGCCGGCGAGCGTCGCCAGGAACAGCTTCAGGTCGTGAGCGTAGTACTGGGCGACGAAGAAGAAGCCGATGGCCGACAGCACGGCGCTCCACACGAAGCCGCGCGTGATCGGCTTCATCGGGTGTTCCTCTTCGTTACGCAGCCTGACGATGGACGTGCCGATGATCGAGGTGATCACGCCGATGCCACGCACGATCAGCGGGAAGATGATCCACACGCGCGCCAGCTCGGGGTTGGTCTCCGCGTGCGCCAGCGCCAGGATCATCGAGGCAACCAGCGTGACTTCGTAGGACTCGAAGATGTCGGCCGCCATCCCGGCGCAGTCGCCCACGTTGTCGCCGACGTTGTCGGCGATGACCGCGGCGTTGCGCGGATCATCCTCGGGGATGCCGGCCTCGACCTTGCCGACCAGGTCGGCGCCGACGTCGGCGGCCTTGGTGTAGATGCCCCCTCCCACACGCATGAACAGCGCGAGCAGCGAGCCGCCGAAGCCGAAGCCCAGCAACACCTCAGTGGCGAACTGCTTGTAAACCATGAAGATGATGGTCGCGCCCACCAGGCCCATGGCCACGGTGAACATCCCCGCCACCGCGCCCGAGCGGAAGGCGACGGCGAGCGCGCCGCTCATGCTGGTGCGCGCGGCGTTCGCGCAGCGCACATTGCCGCGCACCGCCAGGTTCATGCCGATGAACCCGGTCAGGCCTGAGGCAACACACCCGAGCAGGAACGCGATGCCCCTGCCCAGCCCCAGCGCCCAGCCGGAGATCTGCTCGCCACCGGCGGTGAGGCCGGTGAGGGTCAGCGCGATGAACAGGATGACCACCAGTCCGGCGATCGTGCGGAACTGGCGGTTGAGGTAGGCCGCCGCGCCCTCCTGGATCTGCCCCGCCACCTGTTGCATCTTCTCGGTGCCCGGATCCTTGCCCAGGATCTCCTTGCGCAACATCAGGCCATAGATGAGGCCGACCACTGCCGAGCCCAGTGTGGCCCACAGAGCGACGGTCTCGAAGGTTGTGAACTGGCCGAACTCTTGCACTGTCCGATTCCTCCCAGCATTTCAGCCTGTACACACGGACAGGCTGACTGTGGTACACAACGCGGGTCTCTGAGGATGGGAATATCAGAGCCGAGGCTGTGCCTGGTCTGCGAAGGTTCGTCCCATTGTAACCATCGGCCCCATCGCAGGCAAGACCCGGTTGGCCGATGGCGAAAAAAAGGGCTACGCGAGCCCGCTCAGGTCCGCGACCACGGCCGCCAGCCCGAGCGCGTAGCAGTAGAACGCAAACCACCTGAGGTTGCGCGACTGCACCGCGCCGATAACCAGCCAGATGGCCAGGTAGCCGGTCGCCGCCGCGATAGCCGCGCACACCAGGTACAGGCCCAACGCCCCGCTGGCTTGCAGCTTGGGGATCTCCGCTACGGTGCCCGCCAGGATCGCCGGCACGGACATCAGAAAGGCGAACCGCGCCGCCCACCGGCGTCTGAAGCCCAGCGCCAACCCGGCCGCGATAGTCGATCCCGAGCGCGAGATGCCCGGCACGATTGCGATGAGTTGCGCACCCCCCACCAGCAGCGCATCGCGAGGCGCAGTGTCCTCCGGCGCCTTGGTGCGGCGGCCGACGCGTTCTGACACCAGCAGTGCGGTTCCGGTCAGCAGAAGGGCACAACCGACCGCCCACGGCACGTGGAACAGGTACTCGATCTGCTCCTTCACCAGCAGCGCCAGCCCCGCGGGGATGGTCGCCACGACGAGCAGCAGCAGCAGCTTGCGCCCCCACCCGGGCCGCTCGCCCTCCCCGGCCTCCCGGCCGGGACGAAACACGTCGCGGATGATCTCCGCCAGGTCCGCGCGGTAGTAAAGCACTACGGCCACCAGCGTGCCGAAGTGCACCAGCACCACAAACTCGATGGGCAGCTCGGACTCCTCACCGCCCATGCCGAACAGCCAGTGCCCCAGCGCGAGGTGCCCCGAGCTGGACACCGGCAGGAACTCCGTCAGACCCTGAATGACCGCGAGTGTAATCGCCTCAAGCGTCCCCATGCGTGGGCTCGTCCTCGTCTCCTGCCGCGTCGTCGGTTGCGTCCGCCGCCACGGTGTCGGTGGGGCCGTCATCCACAGCCGGCCGCTCCCGCTCCCGTGGCTCGACCTCCGGTTCCTCGACCGCGCGCGAGCGGCCCAGCAGCTCTTCCAGCTCGCGGCCATGCACGTCGTCGCTCATGTACGCCCGATAGTGTATCCAGGCGACCCGCGCCGCCGCCAGCGCCGGCACCGCGACGAACACCCCGATAATCCCGAAGAACTCCGCACCCACCAGCAGAGCGATGATGACTGCGACCGGATGCAGTCTTGCCCCTTCGCTCATCAGCTTCGGGGCGATGATGCGGTCCGAGACGAGCTGGATGACTCCGTAGACGACCAGAATGATAAGCGTACGGTTCAGTCCGACGGTCAGCAGCGAGATGGCGGTGATGAGTACCACCGCGACGACGCCCCCGACCACGGGCACCATGTTGGCCACGCCGGCGAGGATCCCGAAGGTCAGGTAGACGCGCACGCCCGCAAAGTAGAGTGTGAGCAGAGTAGCCACGGCGGTGATCAGGGAGATGATCATGACGGTGCGCACATAGCCGCGCACCACCTCGTCCATGTCGCGCACCATGCGGTGGTAGCGCTCGCGGGCCTCGGGCGGCAGGTGCGCCGCCATGCCCTCGCGCAGAGCGGTGGCGTCGGTCAGGAAGTAGAAGGCGAAGACCGGAACGATCAGCAGACCCACCAACCACGCGCCGGAGGACAGAATCGAGGACAGCAGGGTGAGCGGCCACTGCAGGATGGCGCCGCCCCAGTCGGCCCAGCGCTTGCGCATGGTCGCCGCCAGCTCCGGACCGCTGAGCTGACGGATGATCGAATCGAGCTGCTCCTGTGCCTGCGACCGATAGGGCTCAGGCAGTTGCTCGAGCACATGCTCGAAGAACTCGTCGATTCCCGTGGCGAGATCGCTCTGCACCCACTGTGTAACCGTGGTCAGGGTCTTGCCCAGCTCGTTGGTGATGGGGGTGACGATGACGGCCGCGAGCACCAGCAGCAGGACGGTGAACACGATTATGGCGATGAGGGCGGCCACCGCGCGCTTGAAACGCCGCTCCAGGGGCACGGGGATGCGCACCAGCAGATCAACCGCCGGAAGCAGCAGGTAGGCCAGGGCGACCGCGAGGATCAACAGGATAACTGTCTGCTGCGCGCGCGTGAGCAGGTAGTTAATGGTCGGTGGCAGGTGGAAGATGGCGTAGAAGATGACCGCGATGACAATCGCGAGGAAGATGATGCGCCGGTTGGTCCAGCGCTCCGTGGATGTCTCGCCAAGTGGTACCGGTTGCCCTTGCGCCATCGCCCTCACTCTCGCGGCGCTGCGGCTACGCCTGCGGCTGGTAGCAGAACTCTCGAGGCCTTCGATCCCGCAGGCCCATTATGTACTCAAGCGCGTCGCAGATGCGCGACGCAGCATGGCCGTCACCGTAGGGGCTGCCTGCGGCGGCCATGCGCGCATAGGCAGTCGGGCTGGTCAGCAATTCGCGCGCCGCACTCACTATCTCGGCCGTCTGCGTGCCCACCAGCCGCACCACGCCCGCCTCCACACCCTCGGGGCGCTCTGTGGTGTCACGCACCACCAGCACGGGCACTCCCAGCGCCGGCGCTTCCTCCTGAATGCCACCTGAGTCGGTGAGAACCAGGTCCGCCCGCGCCATCAGCGGCACAAAGGTCGCGTAGTCGGCCGGCTCACACAAACTCACGCGATCGAGGGCGCCCAGGAGTTCGGTCGCCGCCCGCCGCACCCTGGGATTGAGGTGCATCGGGAAGATCACATGCAGATCGTCGAACTCGCCCACCAACTGCGCGATCGCGGTACATATCCGCGTGAAGGGCACGCCCAGGTTCTCACGCCGGTGCGCCGTCACCAGCAGCACGCGGCCATCAATCTCCTCCAGCCACTCAAACTGCGTCCCCGCCAGCGACGGATTCCGTTCATGCGTCGCCAGCAGTGCGTCGATGACGGTGTTGCCGGTCACGAAGATAGTGTCCGGCGCCACGTTCTCGGCCAGCAGGTTCTCCTTCGCCCGCTCGGTGGCGGCGAAGTGCAGATTGGCGATGACCCCGGTCATGCGCCGGAAGACCTCTTCGGGGAAGGGCGAGTACTTGTTCCCGCTGCGCAGCCCCGCCTCGACGTGGCCCACGCGCACCTGGTGGAAGAACCCCGCCAACGCCCCGGCCAGTGTGGTGGCGGTGTCGCCCTGCACGAGCACCGCGTCGGGAGCAACCTCGCCCACGGCGTCCTCGAGGCCCTTGAACGCCCGCGACATCACCTCGCCCAGGGTCTGCCCGTGCTCCATGATGTCCAGACTGACCTGGGGCTCGAGGTCGAAGATGTCCAGCACCTGCCCCAGCATCTCACGATGCTGGCCCGTAGCCATCAGCACCGGCTCGAACTCGGGGCGCTCCCGCATGACTTCGTACACCGGAGCCAGCTTGATGGCCTCGGGGCGCGTGCCGAATATGATGGCTACCCTGGCTGCTATCGCAACCACACCTTCAGCGCGATCATGCACAGCAGGCCCGTGATGCCGTACATGAACAGCACGGTTTCACGGGTGGACAGGCCGCTGTCGAGCAGCCGATGATGCAGATGGCCCCGGTCGGGATGGTAGATGGGCCGGCCGGCACGCAGACGCTTGAGGATGGTCACCGCTGAGTCGTAAATGGGCAAGCCCAGCACCAGCATGGGCACACCCACCACCAACGCGGTGGGCTGCTTGATCGCCCCGATCACCGACAGACAGGCGAGCATGTACCCCAGGAACATCGCCCCGACGTCGCCCATGAAGATGCTGGCCGGGTTGAAGTTGTAGCGCAGGAACCCCAGCGCGGCGCCCGCCAGCGCGGCCGCGGGCACCAACACGGTCAGCGCCTGCCCGCCCGATGCCGCCACCATCGCCAGCGTCAACGCGGCGATCGAACTGACCCCCGCAGCCAGGCCGTCGAGTCCGTCCAGCCAGTTGACGGCGTTGACGATGAAGGCGATCCACAACACCGTAACCGGCATCTCCAGCGTGCCCATGAAGATGTACTCCGGGCCGAACAGAAAGTGCAGCGGATTGCCGACCTGCACTACACGCACTCCGAAAAAGTACGCGATCAGCCCCACGCCGAACTGCGCTCCCAGACGCGGCAGCGCCGGCAGGCGGTACTTATCATCAAGCGCACAGATGGTCAGCAGGATGCTCGAACCGATGAGCATGCCAATGAGCGGCGGCGTCGGTGGCCACTGCAGCGCCAAGGCCACCGTCCAGAAGCTGGCGAAGATAGCAAAGCCTCCGCCGAAGGGCACGGGCTTTTCGTGCGAGCTGCGCTCAACGGGGTGGTCGATGAGGTTGCAATGCACCGCGATACGCCGTGCTACCGGCGTGAGCACCAGCGACAGCACGAACGACGCCGCCAGCGGGATGGCCAGGCTCATCACCTCGCCTCCCCTCCCGCGTCCGCATGCCAGTGCGTCAGCTCCACGCCCGCCTCAGTCAGCATCTGCCGGCTGAGTTCGTCGGGATAGTCAATCTCGTAGACAATGCGCTTCACGTTCGCGTTGATGAGCATCTTCGCGCAGGTCACACACGGGAACGTGGTGCAGTAGGCCGTGACGTCGCGCAGTTCTACACCGTGCACCGCCGCCTGGATGATCGCGTTCTGCTCAGCGTGCAACCCCCGGCACAGCTCCTGGCGCTCGCCGGAGGGCACGCCTAACTGCTCACGATAGCACCCGCCCAGCTCGGCGCAATGCGCCATGCCCTTGGGCGCTCCGTTGTAGCCGGTGGCGAGAATGCGCCGGTCCGAGACCAGCACCGCCCCCACATGCCGCCGCAGGCACGTGGAGCGCCGGGCCACCACATGGCATATCTCCATGAAGTACTCGTCCCACGACGGCCGCCCATCGATCATGCCGGTCCGCGCGTCATCCATCATCCGCACCGCGACCCGGTCAGGGCCGCTCCCGCCCGCCGCCGAGCGCATCTACCTTGCGCACCCGCCGCAGGTGTCGCTCGTCATCGCTCACCGGAGTCCGCACGAACTCGGTCACGATCGCCTTGGCCAGCTCCTCGCCGGTCACCCGAGCGCCCAGGCAACATATGTTCGCGTGGTTATGCTCGCGCGCCATGCGCGCGTGGTACTCCACGCAGCACAGTGCCGCGCGTACCCCCGGAACCTTGTTCGCCGCCATCGACATGCCTATTCCCGTGCCACAGATCAGCAGCCCCAGGTCGGCCTCCCCCGCCGCGACCGCGCGCGCCACAGCCTCCGCGCAATCAGGGTAGTCCACCGACTCCTCGGTATCCACGCCCAGATTGTCCGCCTCCACACCCAGCTCCCGCAGATGCCTGAGCAGCACCAGCTTGAGCTGCACGGCGGCATGGTCATTACCTACCGCGATCTTCATCAGCCACCGTCCCGGTATCGCGAGAAATACAGTTCCTCCGCCGCGGGCGGGCGATGCCGACGGCCCGGGTGGAGGATGGGGACTGCCGTCATGCGCGCCGGCCTCAGCGGCTCACTCGGCGCGCTGTTCGATGACCTTTTCGGGGTCCTTCGGAAGCCGCAGGCTGAAGGTCGAGCCCTGACCGACCTCACTCGACTCGAGCCAGACCTCGCCGCCGTGCGCATGCGCCAGATGCTGCACCAGGTACAGGCCGATCCCGGTGCCGGAGATAGAGCGATGATCGATGTCGTCATCGACCTGATGGAAGCGCTGGAAGATGCGGTCGCGGTGCCGCTCCGGGATGCCCAGACCCTGATCGATCACATCCAGCCGCACCGTGCCGTTCTCATTGGTGGCCACGATGCGCACCGTGCCGCCGTTGGGAGAGTACTTGACAGCATTGCCCACGAGGTTATCGAGGATCTGGGTAAGCTTGTCGGCATCGGCCCGAATGGGCTCGAGGTCGTCGGGAGCCTCCGCCACGATCTCGTGCTTCTTCGTATACGGCTGGTGATTGGCCGCCACGCGCCGGATCAACTGACCTACGTCCACATCGGAGAGCTGCAGCTCCAACCCGCGTCCGGACTCGATCTTGGAGATGTTGAGCAGGTCGGAGATCAGGCGCGTAAGCCGGTCGCACTCCTCGTTGATGATGATGAGGAACTCACGCCGTGTCTCCTCATCGTACATGCCCTCGTCGTCTTCCAGCAGCGTGGAGATGAAACCCTTGATAGACGTAAGCGGGGTGCGCAGCTCGTGGGAGACCGTGGACACGAAGGCGGTCTTCATGCGCTCGACACGGCGAATCTCAGTGATGTCGTTGAAGATGGCCACGACACTCTCCACGCCGCCCTCGTCCTCGCGCTTCATGAGCGTCGTCTGCGCCTGGTAGACACGCCCTTCATCCTCGCCGACCATGATCTCGACAGTGCGTTCCTCGCCGCTCTCCAGCGTGCTCTCAATCAGATCGCGCACCTGCCCGGGCGGCAGGACATCCTGCATGGGCTTGCCGCTGTAGTCGCCGTCGTGGACATCCAGCATCTGTCCCGCCGCCGGATTGAGCAGGCGGATCATGCCCTGACGGTTGACTACAATCACCCCGACGTGGATGCTCTCGAAGGCGTCCTCCAGCTCCTCCTTCTCCTCGGTGAGCTGGATATAGAGCTGGGCGTTGGAGATGACCGCCGCCGCCTGCTCGGCCAGCATCTCCAGCAGGCGCATGTCCTCCTGGCCGAAGTCCTCGTCGAAGCGCTTGTTGAAGACGTGCATCACGCCGATGACACGCTCGTCAACCAGCCGCTCCTCCTCGTCGCGCTGCTTGATGACCAGGGGCACACATACGCCGTTGCGCACGGCCAGCAGCGAGACGACATGCTTCAGGGTGCGCGGGTCGTTAAGCGCGTCGTTGAACACCACCGACTCGCGGTTCTGGAACACCCAGCCGCTGACACCCTCATCGGCCCGGATGTTGATAGCGTTGGCCTGCTCCTCGGTGATACCCAGGGCGGGGGGCAGTACGTTGAGCGAACCGGTGTCGGGCTGGTGGAGCAGGAGGAGGACCTTCTCGGCCTGGATGATCATCGCGACCTTCTTGATCAGCCGGCCCAGCGTGTTGCGCAGCTCAGGGCGCGTGACGACGACCGCGGGCACCTCCGCCATGGTGGAGGCCGCCTCGAGTTCGTCCTCGAGGGAGCGGATACGTCGCCGCATCTCCTCGACCACCAGGCGGTAGTGCTCGAGTTCTCGCCTCAGTTCCCGTGGCGAATCGGGCGGGCCGTTTTCCCCGTTCCTGTCGTGCGACACGCTATCACTCACCCGGTCTGTCCCCCCCTGTACCACATGGGGGCACCGCCGTCCACGGACCGTCCGCTCAAACCATCCGCAGACAAGCAGCGCCCGGCGCCTGATCCGATTGCCGGGAACGCTCGGTTGGAGGTCGTCATGCAGCCGGCCACGCCACCGACGCAGGACCTGCTCCGAATCGGCAGAATCCCTGCGTCCATGGCTCGAGCACCAGCAAAGGCCGCTGCGGGGCAGGCCCCGCAGCGCTGGCAATTATAGGCCAAGCCCCCCCGGCAAGTCAAGTTGGCCCTCGACGGGCCCCCGGCGCCCCGACAGCACCTGCCGGCGGTGCCTCAGCGGACCAGTGCGGCCACTGCAAGGCCCCCCGCCACCGCCGCCAGCCACGCTGCGGCCACATCGGTCTGCGGCACTCCTCGTCCGGCCTGCAGCGCAATGCCCAGGAGCCAGATCGCCGACATCAGACACAGCGTGAGATCGGCCGCGCGTCCACGCCAGTCGGCCATGCGCACGCCCCGCCAGGCCAACACCAGCCCGACCGACAGCCCGACGATCGCGCCCAGCGCAGCGCCCTCATACGGGGACTGCGTGCCGGGCGCCAGCAAGCTCTGCAGCCAGCGCCCGGCCACCGAGCCCATCGGCGCCAACGCCGCCGCCAGCACCAGACGTGCCATCAGCCCCGTCGCCGATCTCATTGTGCAGCCCGACGGGCAATGCCCTCGCGGCGAATCCGGGTCGGCACGAGCGCTCAGCGAGCCACCGACTCGGGCTTGCCACTCTCAGCCGACGCCCAGGCGGCCTCCGAAAGCTGGATGACCTTGAGCGCGTCTTCGGGCGATGACTGAATCTCCTCCTTGCCGCGGATCGCCGCGATGAAGTTCTCATCCGGCGACCACGTCCGGCCCAGCGCTTCGCCCGAGATGACCGTGCGCTCCGCGTCCTCGCCCCACTCCCAGACCTCGTCACCTCGGATGGCGAGTTGCCCTCGCTCCAGCCAGATCGTTGTCTCCTCGAACATCCCCGGCCACGACTGGTAGCCGACCACGGAGAATGTACACAGGGCGCCGCCGTCGAACCTGACATCGATGGCGCTGAGGATGTCCACCTCCGAGCCCATCTTGTCCTGGTAGGCAAAAACCTCAGCGGGCTGCAGATCGCTCATCCACAGCACGATGTCGATCAGATGACTGCCCGAATCGTTGAGCTGCCCGCCCCCCGACCACTTCAGCTTCGACCGCCAGGTCCCACGCGTCACCTGGCTCTGGTACCATGCCTGCGACTGCAGTGAGTTGATAAACACCACGTCGCCCAGCTCGCCCGAGGCGATCCGCTCCCGGCAGTAGCGGAACTGCGCCATGGTGTGGCGCTGGTAGGACACGCCCATGGTGCGCCCCGACTTCTTCCACGCCCTGATGACCGCCCGCGCGTGCTTGGTGGTGCACACCATCGGCTTCTCGCACAGCACGTGCAGGTCGTGCGCCAGGCTATCCATAATCTGCCGGTAGTGCAGTGTGTGGGGCGTGGAGATGACCACGGCGTCCATCTCCACCTCATCCAGCATCTCCTTGTGGTCCGCGAACACCGGCAGCTTGGCCGCACCCTTCACCTGCTCGCGCGTCGCCGCGATGGCGTCCTCGCTCGGGTCGGTGATCGCCACCAGCTTCACGCCCCTCATCGCGGCCAGACGCCGCATATGACCGCGCGCATTGCCCCCCGCTCCGATCGCGCCGACACGAATGCTCGCTGGCATCATCACTCCGTCCTTTCCGGTTACAACGAACGCCCCGGTTCTGTTGGTTCCCCGACCTCATCCCCGTTCCGGCGCGGACCTTCCGCACGGCATGCGCGATACCTCCCCACCACTGCCCACAGGCGATCGCGCGGACTCGCTCACCCCGTCAGCATGACCCGATTAGTGCCCGGTCTCTCCGGCAAAAGTTGCACATACATTCACAACGCCGAGCGTTTCGGAGCCGATTCGCAGCGGCTTCGCAGACACCTCCGAGCGCCCCGCGTCAGCTTGACGGAGAGGGGTCATTTCTGGTATACTCAGAGGCGTGGAATGCCCCCTGTACGGCGCCTCTTGCGGGTATGGGATACGGGGGTATTCCCCACTCCCGAACAGGCACCATGCCGAGGCCTGCGCCGAGGCATCGAACCGTACGCAGAAGCGTTTGCAGCCGGCGCCCGGGAGGGCGCTTGTCGATGCAGGCGACGCACCCAAGCCGCAACGGTGGAGTGGCCCCATGCGTCTCCGCTTCGCTTGCCCGGAGCGCCCCGTTCGGCACATTGCGCTCTCTCCATGGCGAACTGCGCGCTTCTGACCCGACCACCAGCACTGCTGCCGCTCGTGAACGACGAAGGAGTCATACATAGATGGCCAGGAACAAGAGGGACTACACCGCCCGATCCATCCAGGTTATCAAGGGCCTGGAGGCGGTGCGTCGCCGACCGGCAATGTACGTCGGCTCCACCAGTGAACGCGGGCTTCATCACATCCTCTACGAGGTCATCGACAACAGCATCGACGAAGTCTTCGCCGAGGACTGCGACACCATCGAAGTGACGCTGCATGCAGATGGCAGCGCGACGGTCGTTGACAATGGCAGCGGCATTCCGGTGGACATGCATCCGACGGAGAAGCGCCCGGCCGTTGAAGTGGTGCTGACCACGCTGCACGCGGGCGGGAAATTCGACTCCTTGTCGTACAAGGTCTCCGGCGGCCTGCACGGCGTAGGCGTATCATGCACTAACGCGCTGAGCGAGTGGCTCGAGGTCGAGGTGGTGCGCGACGGCAAACGCCATCACCAGCGCTACGAGCGCGGCATTCCCGTCACCGAGGTCGAGGTAGTCGGCAAGCGCAGGGGCTCGGGCACCACCATCACCTTCAAGCCCGACCCGGAGATCTTCACGGTGACCGACTTCTCGTTCGAAACTATCGCCAACCGCCTGCGCGAACTGTCCTTCCTCGCCCGCGGCGTCAGGATCTCGCTGACCGACGAGCGTGAGGCCGCGCGCGATGACGACGGCAACCCGCGTGTCGAGGTCTTCCACCACAAAGGCGGCATTGTCGAGTATGTGCAGCACCTCAACGAGGGCAAGGACACCCTCCACAAGCCGATCCATTTCGTGCGCGAGCAGGATGGCACCGAGGTCGAGATCGCCCTGCAGTACCACGACGGCATCCACGAGAACATCCTCTCGTATGTCAACGCCATCCACACCGCCGAGGGCGGCACCCACCTGTCGGGTTTCAAGACCGCGGTCACGCGCGTGATCAACAACTATGCGGTCAGCAGCGGGCAGCGCAAGGAGAAGGAGCGCAACTTCACCGGCGACGAGGTCCGCGAGGGCATGACCGCCGTCATCTCCCTCAAACACATGAACCCGCAGTTTGAGGGCCAGACCAAGACCAAGCTGGGCAATTCCGAGGTGGAGGGCCTGGTTTACTCCATCGTCTACGAAGCCCTCACCGCCTTCCTGGAGGAGCACCCCCGCGACGCCAAACGCATCATCGCCCAGTGCATGACCGCCGCGCGGGCCAACGACGCAGCCCGCAAGGCCGCCGAGGCCACGCGCAAGACCGCGCTGTCCACGGGCGGACTGCCGGGCAAGCTGGCCGATTGCGCTTCGCGCAATCCTGATGAGTGTGAGCTGTTCCTGGTGGAGGGCGATTCCGCGGGCGGCAATGCCAAGCAGGCACGCAACGCCCGCAACCAGGCGATCCTCCCCCTGCGCGGCGTCATCATCAACGTCGAGAAGAACCGACTTGACCGCATCCTCGACAACGTCGAGATCCAGGCCATGATCACCGCGCTGGGCGCGGGCTTCTCGGTCAACGGCGGCAACGGCGAGGGCGACTCCGACCACGAGAACGGCGAGGCGTCCAGCAAGTTCGACCTGTCGAAGCTGCGCTACGGCAAGATCATCATCCTCGCCGACGCCGACGTGGATGGCTCGCACATCCGCACCCTTATCCTCACCTTCTTCTACCGCTACATGCAGCCGCTGATCCGCGAGGGGCACCTCTACATCGCTCAGCCGCCACTCTACCGCGTCAAGGTTGGCTCGAAGACCTACTACGCGCTCGACGATGACGACCTCGAGCGGCTGCAGAGCAATCTGGGCAACCGACGCATGACCGTCAACTACTTCAAGGGACTCTCCGAGATGGACCCGAACGACCTGGCCGACACCACCATGGATCCCGAGAACCGCGTCCTGCGCCGGGTAACCATGGAGGACGCGGCCGAGGCCGATCGCATCATCAGCGTGCTCATGGGCAGCAAGGTCGGCCCACGCCGCGAGTTCATCGCGGAGCACGCTCGCGAGATGCGCAACCTCGACCTGTGGGCCTAGGCGAGGGCCCGCACAAGCACCCCCTGCGCCGCTCACAGCCGACCTGGATCACCGGGTCGGCTGTGTGGCTTCCGGGGAGGTAATGACACAACGCGAGTGAATGTTAACGCACGAACCGGACTGAGTGGTCGCTCACCGCCCGTGTGTGCCCTGATTGTGCCGCTGGGAGGTCATATCATGCGTCCGCTTGCCTGGCTCATATGCGCCGGGTGTGTCGCTGTCCTCAGCTTCGGCTGCGGGGGAGGCGGCAACGCGCCCGCCGTCGGTCCGCAACCTCCGTCTTCGAATGAGCCCCTGCAGGTTGGCCCACTTGTCGTCCGTACGGCCGCCAGGCCGACCCTCAACACCTCGATCATCCCCAGCACCGGGAACGCCAGCTTCGTCGCCCTTTGGGGCGCGACCATCAATTACGCCGGCGTCCAGGAGCTGCTCGACCGCATCGTCTTCAGCAGCTTCCGCTCCGCTAACTGGGACATCTGGGTCTGCGATCTCTTCGGCGAGAACCTGCACCGAGTCACGGGCACCGGCCACCCCGACCGCCTGCCGGTCTGGTCTCCTGATGGCACGCGAATCGCCTTCGCCCAGGAGCGGGACATCTCGGGCGAGGCCGACGTCTACGTGGTCAATGAGAACGGCGCGAACCTCACCAATCTCACCAACAGCGCCGACTACGACACGCACCCGACCTGGTCCCCCACCGGTGACCGGATCGCTTTCCAGACCGATCGGCCCGGCAATTCGGAGATCTATGCCATGTACGCCGATGGGAGCGACCCGGTCAACCTGACGAACCACGCCGACGCAGACCTGGCGCCGGACTGGAGCGGCGACCAAGCACATGGCGGCATCGCGTTCATGAGCACCCGGGACGGGAATTGCGAGATCTACAAGATGGATCACCGCGGCCTGAACCCCACGCGCCTGACTGACACCACGGCGGAGGAGGCCTTTCCGGCGTGGTCGGCAGATGGCTTGTTGATCGCATTCCGGATCGCAGTCGCGAACAGTGACATCTTCGAGATGTACTCCGACGGCACTCTCGTGCGGCCGCTCGCGGACAGCCAATACTACGAAGACCATCCGTCCTACTCGACCGATGGCCGCTTTGTTGCCTTCGTGTCGTCCGAGGGTGGTGGCTTCAATATCTGGGTGCGCCAGACAGCGCCGCCCGGTCGTCATTACCGGGTCACCGACGCGGGCGGCAGCGATAGCGACCCCGACCTGGGCAGCCCCACGGTACAGACCGCGCGCGTGCTCATCGGCCCCGGCGGCTCCGATCACGGCTACGACCCGCTCTGGAGCAACACCTACGCCGGGATCGTATCCTTCAATGCCGATGGGTACCTGGGCTTTGTGCGCATAGGCCTCCACGCATCAGACGCCGCGGGACTGCAGGTCACGCCGCTCAGCAACGTTGGCGCCAGCCTTTCGGCGGTGCGCCTGCGCGCCGGTGAGATCGTCAACCTGCGCGAGGATACCGGCATCAACATGCGGCCGATCAAGTGGGACTTCGATGCGGAAAACCCGACCAGCGCCATTCTCTACTTCAACTCCGCCACCGGCAAGCTGGTTTCGGTGCTGCTCAATCGCTCCTCCACCTATCCCTCGTCGGCCGCAGATCCGCCCGGCGATGTCGGGCACTCGGTCATCGGTTCGCGCACGCAGGTCACCGGTGACTTCAGTGCGGTCTACGACGCCGACGGCGGTCTCGTCGCAGAGGACGTGTGCACGGTCGAATTCGAACATGGGGTAATAGCCCGGGCGTACTGACGGCGCGATGGGGACATCGTCGGGCCGGCGAACAGCATACCCGGAGACCATCTTCAACCCGACAGCGAAGGCCATCACAGGCCGGTGACCAGCCCCCTCACTCGGCCTCCACGGGCGCGGCTCACATTGGCCTCCCCGGCCACGCCCGTCATCCCCCTGAGAGCCGCTGTTCCGAGGCCCCAAATCGCCACGCAGAGGCCCCTCAGTGCCCCATAAAGCGCGTTTTCTGCATTTGACGCGATGCCCCGAATCGTGTATACTTCATTGTCCCCGAAGAGACGTCCTCAACGCGTCCTCAGGACGCCCCAGAACGCAGATTCTGCAGCACACGCAGGGAGCTACCGATGGCAGACGAGAACCTCGAAGCAGGCGTCGAAACCGTATCGTTGCATCAGGAGATGGAAGACTCGTTCATGCAATTCGCGCTCAGCGTCATCGTGGCGCGCGCGCTCCCCGATGCGCGTGATGGCCTGAAGCCCTCGCAGCGCCGCATCCTGCTGGCGATGAATGACGAGGGGGTCTATTCCGACCGCGCCCACGTCAAGTGCGCCTCCATCGTCGGCGAGACCATGAAGACCTATCACCCGCACGGCGATCAGTCGCTCTACGACACGCTTGTGCGCCTGGCTCAGGACTTCTCGATCCGCTACCCCCTGGTCGATCCGCAGGGCAACTTCGGCTCCATCGACGGCGATCCGGCGGGCGCCCCGCGCTACACTGAGGCGCGATTGTCCCCCGTGGCCATGGCGATGCTCGAGGACCTCGACAAGGACACCGTTGACTGGCAGCCCAACTACGACGAACGCACCCAGGAGCCCGAGGTGCTGCCGGGCGCCTTCCCCAATCTGCTGTGCAACGGCACCGCGGGCATCGCTGTGGGCTACGCCACCAACCTGCCCCCGCACAACCTCGGTGAGGTCGTGGAGGCCGCCATCGCACTGCTCGACGACCCCGACCTCGAGCCTCAGGCGCTGATGAAGCACATCCAGGGCCCCGACTTCCCGACCGGCGCGATGATCCTCGGACGCAAGGGCATCCGCGATTACTTCGTCACCGGCAAGGGCTCGGTGACCATGCAGGCGCGCGCGGTTCCCGAGCCGCTCCCGCGTGGACGCGAGGCGATCATCGTCACCGAGCTGCCCTACCAGGTCTCCAAAGCCGGTCTGCTCGAGCAGATCGCGGACCTGGTCAACGACGGCAAGCTCGACGGTATCAGCGACCTGCGCGACGAGTCGGACCGCAACGGCATGCGCATCGTGATCGAACTCAGGCGCGATGCGGTGGCCGACGTGGTGCTGAATAACCTCTACAAGCACACCTACATGCGCACCAACTTCAACGCCAACCTGCTGGCGCTGGTGAAGATGAAGGGCTCGCTCATCCCACGCCAGTGTTCGATGAAGGACCTCCTGCAGATCTTCCTCGACCACCGACGCGACGTCATCACGCGCCGGACGACATTCCTGCTCAAGCAGGCCGAGGCGCGCCTGCACATCGTCGAGGGTCTGCTGCGCGCGCTGGACGTGATCGATGAGATCATCGCCCTCATCCGCGCCAGCGCCAACCGCACCGAGGCGCGCGAGGGACTGATGAGCGAGTTCGAATTCAGCCAGCTCCAGGCGGACGCGATCCTGGACATGCGGCTGAGCCAGCTCACCCGACTCTCGTACGAGGACCTGGCGGCCGAGAAGCAGAAGCTCGAGGAGGCCATCGCGGAGTACAACAAGATATTGGGCTCCGAGGCCGAGAAGTCCAAGGTCATCAAGCGCGAGCTGCGCAAGCTGGTGCGTGACTTCGGCGACGAGCGGCGCACCCGTATCCACGATGCGGAGGCCGAGGACATCGACATGGAGGACCTGATCGCCCAGGAAGACATGGCGATCACTATCACGCGCGACGGCTACATCAAGCGCATGCCCGTGGACACCTACCGGGTCCAACGACGCGGCGGCCGCGGGATCGTGGCCCTCACGAAGAAGGAAGAGGACACCGTCGCCGACATCTTCGTGGCGACGACCCACCACCTCATCCTGTTCTTCACCAATCGCGGCAACGTGTACCGTGCCAAGGCCTACCAGGCGCCGCTGGCCAGTCGCCAGGCGCGGGGCACGCCCATCAGCAACATCGTCCCGCTCGAGGACGGAGAGAGCATCACCGCGTGGATCCCGGTCGAGAACTATGACCGGGGCGGCTACCTGTTCATGGTCACCGACCAGGGCTACGTGAAGAAGACGGAACTCAAGGAGTACGACACCCACCTGCGCACCAAGGGCCTGATCGGCATCAGCCTGGAACCGGGCGACGAACTGCGCTGGGTCATCTGGACCGACGGCTCCAAGGACATCATGCTCAGCACGCGCGACGGCATGGCCATCCGCTTTGACGAGGAGCAGGTCCGTCCCACGGGCCGCAATACTCGGGGCGTGCAGGGCATCAGGCTGCGCAAGGGCGATGCGCTGGTGTCTGCGGAGGCGGTCGATAAGGATGACTCGCGCGACCTGCTGGTGGTCAGCGAGAAGGGCTTGGGCAAGCGCACACCCTTGAAGGAGTACCGCCGCCAGGGCCGCAACGGCATGGGCGTGACCACGCTCAAAGTCACGGAGAAGAACGGGCGCGTTGTGGGCACCGAAGTGGTCGATGATGAAGACCAGATAATGTGCATCACCTCCGCCGGTGTGCTGATCCGTATGCCCGTGGCCAACATCCGACGCTGCGGGCGCAACACACAGGGCGTCAAGGTGGTCTCGCCCGACGAGGGCGCGCATGTATGTGCGGTCGCGAAGGTGGTCCGCGAAGCCGGCGGCGCGACCGAGTAGTCTCCTCAACCGGCAGTGCCCTCGCAGGGCACCTCGAGCCGTCCGGCGAGGTGCCCTGTTTTTCTGCGCCAGATCACGCCCGCCGGCAGGAAGACCGTGCCCGCGCAGCGTATACTCGGATACGCCCGCGACGCTGCGACCTGCACCGACGCGAAGGACACGCGCGAATTTCCGCGACGTCTTGACTCGACTGCAGGTAATGGAATACCGTGCAAAGGGATACAGGTTTCGGGGGCGAAAGCTGCCCAAACATCTGCGTAGCGCGAACCCTCACGCACGGGCGAGCGCGCTGCGGCGTACACTCGGGGATCACGGAGGCACTCGATGGCAACATCGTGGAGGGAGACAACGTTACAGCTTTCGGAGAACGCACTGACCGTTCTGGGCCGTCGCTACCTGCGCAAGGACGCCGACGGCCAGGTGGTCGAGCGACCGGAGGACATGTTCCGGCGCGTAGCGGAGAACATCGCCTCGGCCGAAGCCAACTACGGCGCCGCCGAGGCGGACGTGGCGCGCGTAGCCGAGGAGTTCTACGGCATCATGGCGCGCCAGGAGTTCATGCCTAACTCCCCCACGCTGATGAACGCGGGTCGCGAGTTCCAGCAGCTCTCCGCCTGCTTCGTGTTGCCGGTCGAGGACTCGATGGAGAGCATCTTCGAGGCGGTCAAGAACACCGCCATGATTCACAAGAGCGGCGGCGGCACCGGCTTCTCGTTCTCACGCCTGCGCCCCGCCGATGACGTGGTCAGCTCCACACGCGGTGTCTCCAGCGGTCCGGTGTCGTTCATGCGTGTGTTCGACGCGGCGACTGAGGCCATCAAGCAGGGAGGTGTCCGCCGGGGCGCCAACATGGCCGTGTTGCGGGTCGATCACCCGGACATCATGCAGTTCATCGAGGCCAAGTCGGACCACACCCAGCTCACCAACTTCAACCTGTCCGTGGGCGTGACCGAGGACTTCATGCGGGCGGTGCAGCACGGCGAACAGTTCGGGCTGATCAACCCGCGCACCGGGCAGCAGACCGGCACTATCGACGCCCGGCAGACCTTCCGGCGCATGGCCGAGCTGGCGTGGGCGGGCGGTGACCCCGGCCTGGTCTTCCTCGATCGGATGAACGCAGCCAACCCGACCCCACACATCGGTGAGATTGAGGCGACCAACCCCTGCGGCGAGCAGCCGCTGTTGGCGTTCGAGTCGTGTAACCTCGGCTCGATCAACCTGGCGAAGATGGTCGAGGGCGCCGGTGAGGCGGCGCGCATCGACTGGGACCGCCTGCGGGCGACCGTGCACACCGCCGTGCGCTTCCTCGACAACGTCATCGACATGAACGAGCTGCCCCTGCCGCAGATCGCCGACAGGACCCGCGGCAACCGCAAGATCGGCCTGGGCGTCATGGGCTTCGCTGACATGCTCATCCTGCTCGGCGTGCCCTACAACTCCCAGCAGGCCGTGCGCACCGCCGAGCAGGTAATGCAGTTCGTGCGCGACGAGGGCCGCGCGGCCTCTCATGAGCTGGCAAAACAGCGCGGACCGTTCCCCAACTGGCAGGGCTCTACCTACCAGCAGGCGGGCGAGGCGCCGTTGCGCAATGCGACCGTCACCACCATCGCGCCCACCGGAACTATCAGCATCATCGCGGGCTGCTCGTCGGGGATCGAGCCGCTGTTCGCCGTGGTGTTCACGCGTCACGTGCTCGACAACGACGAACTGCTCGAGGTCCACCCGCTCTTCGAGCGCATGGCTAAGGAGCAGGGGTTCTTCAGCCCGGAGCTGCTCAAGGAGATCGAGGCGAAGGGCTCGCTGCACGACATCGAGGCCATCCCGCCGAGCGTGCGCGAGCTGTTCACCACCGCGCATGACGTCACGCCCGAGTGGCATGTGCGCATCCAGGCGGCGTTCCAGGAGTTCACCGACAACGCCGTGTCGAAGACGGTCAACTTCCCCAACGAGGCCACCGTGGAGGATGTCGAACACGTCTACCGGCTGGCCTACGAGCTGCACTGCAAGGGCGTGACCATCTACCGCGACGGCTCCCGCGATGAGCAGGTGCTCACCACCGGCAAGACCGAGCGGGCACACGAGGGTGAGGTCGTGACGGCACCGGTGACGCCACGCCCGCGGCCCGCGGTGGTCACCGGCTCGACGCGCATGGTGCGCACCGGCTGCGGCAAGCTCTATGTGACCATCAACCAGGACGAGCACGGACCGTTCGAGCTGTTCGCGACCATGGGCAAGGCGGGCGGTTGTGCGGCGTCGCAGGCGGAGGCGATCGCGCGCCTGGTGTCACTGGCGTTCCGCTGCGGCATACCCACCGCCGACGTCGTTCGCCAGCTCCGCGGCATTCGCTGCCATCAGCCGGCGTGGGAGGCGGGCGGCGAGCGCATCCTCTCGTGCGCGGACGCGGTGGCCAAGGTCATCGAGCGTACGCTGATGCCCGAGGGCGAGCAACTTGCGATGGACTTCAACGGCTCGGCCTTCGGTCATGCCGGCGCGTGCCCGGAGTGCGGCGGCACGCTGGTGCACGAGGGCGGCTGCAACGTCTGCCGCGACTGCGGCTACTCACAGTGTGACTGAGGGCGGAAGGGTTGAGCAACATGGACCTGACGAGCATCGGGCCGCAGTTCCAGGAGGCGACCAAGTACGGGCGGGGCCGACCGGTGCCGCAGGCGCCGGGTTGGGCCAGCCCACCGCCCACCTACAAGCAGTACGAGAGCTACCTTGATCGCGTCGAGTTGCCCCAGCCTGACACGGCCGGCGGCCCCGGCCTGTGGGCGACCATCGCGCAGCGCCGCTCACAACGCCGGTTCAGCGGCCGGCCGTTGGAGATCATGCACCTGTCGCAACTGCTGTGGGCCACCCAGGGCGTGACCGGCGAGGTACCGGGCTTCGAGTTGCGCGCGGCGGCTTCCGCGGGCGCCCTCTACCCCAACGAGACCTACGTGATCGCGCAGGCGGTGGACGACCTGGACCGCGGCGTTTACCACTACGATGTCCGCGGGCACGCACTCGGCCTGCTCGCGGATGGAGACTACTCGGCCGACGCCGCGCAGGCATGCCTCGGGCAGACCTGGATGGCGGGCGCGGGGGTGATCTTCGTCTGGGGTGCGGTGGTTGCACGCTGCGCCTGGAAGTACCAGAACCGGGCCTACCGCTACCTGTATCTCGACGCCGGGCACCTGGGCGCCCATGTGCAACTCGCGGCACAGGCGCTGGGACTGGCGTCCTGCAACGTCGCGGCGTTCTTTGACGATGAGGTCGCTCGGCTTGTCGGGATCGATGGTCGGACTGAGGTGCCGGTCTACGTGACCGCGGTGGGGCGCCCCGACTGAGCCCTACTCGTACTTCAGGTCCAGGATCTCCCACACCTCCACCGGTTCGGAGAACCCGCGCACCTCGACCGGCCCTATCGCCCGGGCCTCGACCGCACCGGCCACTTGCTCGTACGTCTCGCGGCTGACAAGAATCTGCGCCCCGAACTCCTTGGTCAGATTCTCAAGCCGCGACGCCAGGTTGACCCGCGCCCCGATGGCCGTATACTGCATACGCTCGCCGGTCCCCACATAGCCCACCACCGCCTCGCCGCTGGCAACTCCGATCCCCGCGGCGAGTTCGGGCATGCCGTGGAACTCCCACTCGGCCTGATTGTATCGGATGCGCCGCTGCATGTGCACGGCGGCGCGCACCGCCAGCAGAGCGTGATCGGGCTGCTCGGCAGGCGAGTTCCAGAAGGCCATCAGGCCATCGCCGATGTACTTGTCGAGAGTACCCTCGAACTCCCAGATGGTCTCGTGAACCAGGTAGAAGAAGCGGTTCAGAAGCTCGACGGTCTGCTCGGGCGCCATCTGCTCGGATCGGTCGGTGAAGTTGCGGATATCGGCGAACATCACGGTCACCACGCGCCGTTGCCCCTGCAACAGAGCGTCGGCATCCTCCTCGATGACGCGCTCCATCACCGCCGCCGGCACGAACCGCGACAGAGCCCCGAGCGTACGTTCCTGCTCGCTCTCGGCGCCGACCAGGCGCACGCTCAATGCCGCCAGCACCATGAGCAGCATCACCAGGTTCGGAGCGGCCATCTCGATGACGATGCCGTCGGCGAACAGCGCCACCGCGAGCCAATTGTAGCCCACGAAGACCGCGATCGCCACGCCCATCGCCCACATCGGGCGAGGCGCCGACAGACCGAGGATCAGCGCCGCGGCGAGGGCGATGGTGGTGAAGATGCACACCTCGCCCGGGGCCTGGCGGAGCATGTGGCCGGAGAGAATATTGGCCAACGCGTTGGCCTGCGTCTCGACGCCATTGTAGACGGTGTCGAACGGGCACGCCCGCAGGTCATACAGCCCCGGAGCGCTCACCGCCACGAACACGATCTTCCCCTCCAGCCGCTCACGCGCGACATCCGGCTGCTTGTCCGCCAGTGCGAGCAAATCGCGCACTGAGATGTAGGGATACGTACCGGCGCCGCCGGCAAAGTCTATGAGCATACGGCCCGAGCGGTCGATGGGGATGCGGCGCCGTCCGCCGAGGTCGATGGCGCGACCCGGGTAGATGGTCACTCGCGCGGGGGGCACATCCAGGATTCCGGCCGCAGCCGCGACCGACAGCGACGGGTACAGCTCGTCACCGCGACGCACAACCGGGAAAGTGTGACGGTACACACCATCGCCTGAGTCCGCGACGTTGACGAAGCCGACGTCCGCGGCCGCCTTCGCCAGTCCGGGCAGCGGCGCAGTCACCTCGCCGAGTTCGAAGAGGCGCGCCACCGCGTTCAGGCCACCACTGTGCGCCACGCGCGCCTGCGACCAGCTCCTCCCGGCCGGCCCAAAGTCACCGGCCGGCCGCACGGATCCCGTGGAGGTGTGGCCGAAGGCCGCGTGATAGACCATGCCCGCCTCGGCGGTGGCGTCGATAAGTTCCTGGTCCGACGCCGCGCCCCCCTCCGACAGATCAGGCTCCGCAAAGAAAATGTCGAATATGATGGCCTTCACACCGATGTCCTGAAGGGTGCGGATCACCTGGGCGAAACGCCTGCGCGGCCACGGCCAGCGTCCCAGCTCGACTACGCTGCCCTCATCGACCTCGACGATGGCGAGGCGGGGATCAGGCTCGCGAGGGCCGCGGTGGGTGAAACGCCAGTCAATCGTGCGCAGCTCAAGGCGGTCGAGATGCGTGAGCTGCGGCCAGAAGCGGATCGCCAGCACCAGCACCACGATCGCCGGCGCCAGCCAGAGCAGGCGTCGTCGGGCCTCGCGTTCGGGCGAAGGACGCCGATTCATGGTCATCATGTGAACGCGCGCACGGGTTTACCGCGGCCCCGCGCAGGGTATCACGACCGTGGGAGCGCGGGTGGCTCCCGAAGTCGCGTGCGACGGCATCAGCAGTATAAACGGGGAACGCGTGATGCGCAAATCCGCAGTGCTGCTCGTAGGCGTTCTCGCCATCTTCATATTCCTCGGCGTGATGATGCTGCAATCGCTGGTTATCGTGCAGCGCATCGCGTCGGTGAGTGAGGTCGTCGGCGACGTCTACGTGAAGGCCCGTGCCGACGTGGACTTCTCGGTGCTCGGCCAGCGCGAGCATGTGCTCGCCGGCACAACGGTCAAGACCGGCCCGGCGAGCGCCGTGACCCTCAATTGGGTGGACGGCTCACGGGTTCGGCTGGGGCCGGAGACGACGGTCCGCGTGCGCAAATGCACCATGAACACCCGCACCAGAGCCACGACCTCGTTGTTCGACCTCGATGTGGGCCGGATCTGGGTGCGCGTGCTGTCGGTGCTGGGCGGCCAGACCAAGTTCGAGGTGCACACGCCTACCGCGACCGCAGGGGTGCGCGGCACCGTATTCTCTGTGGCGGTTGACCCGAGCGGAGAGACCCGGGTCGCGGTCTACGAGGGCGAAGTGCACGTCGCAACCGAGGCCGCAGAAGCTACAGTGAGCCCCGGGCAGCAGGCGGCGGTCGGGACCGATGGCCGGCCGGAGATCGCGCGCGCGCCGGAGGATGCGCTGAACTGGCAGGAGCAGACGGGGATTATCGGGCCGCGCCTCGACCTGGATGTCGGGCCACAGGTGGCGGTGCCCGCCGGAGCGACGGCGGTCACCATCTCCGGGGTAGCTGAGCCCGGAGCACAAGTCAGCGTCAACGGCACCCCGGTCGAGTTGGACCAACGCTACCGCTTCACCGTCGAGGTGCCCCTGGGCGCGGCGACCGACGGCCTGATCGTAGTCAACGCGCAGGACTACCGCGGCGCAACGACCGTACGGGCGGTCGCGCTCGCGCAGTCACAATAGCCGACACTACAACGCCGCGAACGTCCGGGCGAGGCCGCCCGGGCGTTTGTGTGTTCTGCCGACTGTCGTACTCAGATGATCTTGCGCTGCAAAATCGCCCACTCCACGGCCTTGAGCACGTAGGACAGGGCGAGCAGGCCGATGATCACGTAGAAGAAGAAGAACACCGCCGGGCTGTCGAGAGCCCGCACCCAGTCGTCCACCGGCACCTGCGACCCGAAGGCAAGCTGGTGCGCGAGTCGGGCCAGCGTCTCGATAAAGGCCGCGTAGAGCTTGCGCACGATGGGGTAGGCGGCGAGCAGCCCGATGATAGAGGCCGCTATGATCAACGGGTTGAACACGCGGAACTTGTCGCGCTGGTGCTCGTTGAAGATCGGGCACTCGCGGCACTGGCGGGTGCGCTTGACGCCTGCGGCGCGCCCGTCGGTGAGGTCCGTGCGCACGTAGGTCGCGTCCTGCTGGCCGATCTCCTTCCCCGCACCGCGGCGCAGCAGCGTCTCGATCAGGTGCGGGTCGCAGTTGCACCCCTGCCCGATGCGCCAGCAGCTCTTGCGCGCCTTGTAGGCCGGGCACATCTCCCTGATGGCTTCGTGGCAGTAGGGCATCTCCCAGCAGCGCGCCAGGCGGTACCACGGTCGTCGGGTGGTCGAGGGCTTGGGCTTTTCGAAGCCCTGCAGCTCATCGATCCGGGCTCGTCGGGCGGGCGCCTCGCGGATGAAGTTGACGATCTCGATGAACATGCGCGCACCCACGACGAACAACATCATCTCCCCGGTGGCGTTCGCCCAGCGAGTGATGATCTGCCCCGCCTGCGCCGCCTGGCTGCTGACCTGCCCGGCCACCATCAGGGGCAGGCCGAACATGACACCGAAGCCGATGATGCCCCCGATGACCGAGTACGCGACCTCGCCGTAGGTGACGATGACGAGGCAGACCGCCCCCAAGGCGCCGCTGCCGGCCATGATCTGGCCCATCAGCGTCAGATTGCGGAGGATGCGCTCATCCACCGGCTGTGACAGGTGGCCCCCGTACACCCCGTAGAGGATGTACGCGGTACTGGCGAGGAACAGGATGATCGCGACCTTCAGTGCGGTCGCGGCCCAGCTCACCAGCTTCGCCATCAGGTCAATGCTGATGGTGGACGCCCCGCCGCCGCGCAATCGGCTCACCTCTCTTCCGCGTCGGACCGCTATCCGCCGTCGGCGATCTCCGCCGCTGCCAGGTACTCCTCGGGGATCGGGTAGTCATCGAGGAATTGCAGCAGGTCGGACTTCTGGTTGGCGCGGTTGTAGGCTTCCTCGAAGGCGATGACGTCATCGCGCACCAGCCGCGCGAGGTTGGTCTCCAGAAGCTGCATCCCCAGGTGCTTGCTGCTCTGGATGGTCGAACGCATCTGCGAACTCTTGCGCTCGCGGATGAGGTTGCCGATGGCGGCTGAGCCGCCCGCCTCGCCCACCATGATCTCATAGGCCGCCACGCGCCCCTTGCCATCCTTCCTCGGGATCAGCTCCTCCGAGAACACGGCCATGAGCGAGGTGGAGGTCATGGCGCGGATCTCCTCCTGCTCGGAGGACGGGAAGCCGGTGACCAGCCGGTCCACGGTCTTGGGGGCGCTGACGGTGTGCAGAGTCGAGAGCACGAGGTGACCGGTCTCGGCGGCCTGCAGGCAGGCGCGCATGGTCTCGAGGTCGCGCATCTCACCGACCAGCATCACATCGGGGTCCGAACGCATGTTGCGCGTGACCGATTCGGCGAAGCTGGACACGTCCACACCCACTTCGCGCTGGTTTAGGATCGAGCGCTTGCCCACATGGTAGTACTCGATCGGGTCCTCGATGGTGATGATATGGGTGTCGCGCTCCCGGTTGATGTAGTCAATCATGGACGCGATGGTCGTGGTCTTGCCGCACCCGGTCGGGCCGGTGAGCAGGATGATACCGCGCGGGCGGTGCAGAAGCTCCTGAACCTGTGCCACGGGCAGGCCGAGCTGCTCGAAGGTCAGGATCTCGTCCGGGATCAACCGCAGCGCGATGGCCGGATTGCCCTTCTGCTGGAAGATGCTCACGCGGAAACGCGCGCCGCTCTCCAGCGCGGCCGCGATATCCGCCCCTCCGGTCTCATGGAACTTCTGCCAGTAACGGTTGGTGGGGTCGTCCTCGCCGATGAGGACACACGTTGCGGCCAGTGTATCCTCGTAGGTCAACTCCTTGTAGCCCTCGACGCGGTAGAGCCGGCCGTGGAGGCGGAAGACCGGCGGCTCGCCCACGGTCAGGTGCAGGTCTGACGCGCCGAGTGTCTCGCACGCCTCCATGAGCATCTCGACAACGTCTCCGTCCATGGTTCGGCCGGCCGCCGCCGTCAGATCCGGCGGCGCCTTCATGGTTCTGCGGATGAAGTCCTGGCCCATGTTCGATCTCCTCACCACGTAAGGTTGGCACGGCACTCAATTGCCTGGTCCGGCAGGGGCCCGCCGGCGGCGGGCCGATTCGTCGCCTACTGCTCACGGCGCGGGCGACGCGCGCGCCGCCCCTCTTCCACGCGCTGGCGCGGGCCACTGCGGGCGGCCTCCTGCGCTATCTTCTGCGCCTCGGGCACGTCGCCACGCGCGCCACCGATGCCGGGTTGCTCACGGGCGGCCTGCTCGGCCTCGGCCGGGTCAACGCGTCGCAGCATCTGGCGCATCTCGGTGTAGTTGCCTGCGTAGAACAGGGCGTCGCGCGCGGTGATCTTGCCCTCGGTGTAGAGCTTCAGCAGAGCCTGGTTGCGCGTCTGCATCCCCCAGTAGCCCCCGTCCTGCATGACCGCATAGGCGTCGCTCGGTCGGCCCTCCTCGATCAGCTTGGCGACGGTGGGGTTGACCACCATCACCTCGACCGCCGCCACGCGCCCCTCGGTGCCCACGCGCGGCACCAGCGACTGCGACAGCACCGCGCGCAGCGACTTGGCCATGCGCAGACAGATCTGCGCCTTCTCGTGCGGCGGGAACATGTTGATGATGCGCTCCATGGTCTCGGCGGCGCTGGCGGTGTGAACCGTCGAGAACACCAGGTGGCCGGTCTCAGCCGCCTGCATCGCCACCTGCATGGTCTCGACGTCGCGCATCTCACCGATGAGGATGATGTCCGGACTCTGACGCACCACGTATTTCATGGCGTCCTGGAAGCTCATGGTGTCAATGCCGACTTCGCGCTGGTTGACGATGCTCTTCTTGTCACGATGCACGTACTCGATGGGATCCTCGATCGTGACGATGTTGGCCTCACGGTTCTCGTTGATATGGTTGATCATCGCGGCCAGGCTCGTGGACTTGCCGCAGCCGGTGGGCCCGGTGACCAGGCATACCCCCTGCGGGCTCATGGCTATGTCCTTGAGGACCGGCGGCAATTCCAGCTCGTCGATGGTCATGATCTCCAGCGGGATGATGCGCATGACCAGCCCGATGGTGTTCTGCTGCCTGAAGATGTTGATACGCAGGCGGCAGGCGTCACCGATGGTGAGACCCACGTCGCGCTCGGGTACCTCCTCGAACAGCTCCCACTGGCGCTCAGTCATCAGCTCCTGCGCCATCGCCTCGGTCATCTCTGCGGTCACTACCGGGTACTGGTCCCAGCGGCGGATCTTCCCTTGGGCGCGTATGTGCGGGTGCGTGTCGGCCTTCCAGAACACGTCAGAGGCCCTGATCTCTGCCGCAGCCAGCACTACCTCTCTCCAGTCGAACACGGCGTGCAGCCTCCTTCACTCCCCCGCCCGCTTTCACGCTCCCCGGGGGCTATTGGTACACCCGCAGTGTTCGGCGCGCAGAGGAAGTAGTCCTTCCGGACCACGAGTTCTTAAACGAAAAGCGTCGGCAACTGCCGCTGCCGACGCCGGATAGCCTGTGGTGGAGCAGGCGGGAATCGAACCCGCGACCTTCTCCATGCCAAGGAGACGCGCTCCCTCTGCGCCACTGCCCCACAGTCCTGCATTGGGATTGTAGCAAACCGCCCCCTCCGCGTCAAGCCACGGAAGGGAGGCCGCCGCCGGGCGGCCCGCGAACCTGCACCTGACCTATCGGGGACCGGCATCGCGATCACAGGCGACAGACGGCAGTGGCGGGAATGCGCATGAAGGTCGGCATGGTAGGCTCCGCGGGGGCCAACTCAGCCACGAGGTGCGGGGGAAGGTGCGGGAGATGGGGCGTTGCCTGGCGCGATACGGTATCATCGTGGTGACCGGCGCCGCACCTGGACTGCCCATGAGGCGGTGATGGGAGCCAAGGAGGTGGGGGCGCTGGTCGTAGGGATCTCACCTGCACTCTCGCTTGACGAGCATCGCGATGTCTACGGCTCGCCGTGGAATGAATACGACGTGTTCGTGTTCACCGGCAGCGGACTGATGGGTCGCGAGATCGAGATCATTCGCACCTGCGAGGCCGCGGTCGTCTGCGGCGGGCGTTCGGGTACGCTCGGAGAGTTCGCCATCGCCTACGACGAGGCGCGGCTTATCGGCGCACTGACCGGCACGGGTGGAGTCGCCGACCACATCTCCGACCTGGTGCACATCATCAACAAAGAAACCGGCGCCGACATTGTCGCCGACGCCGATCCCGAAGCACTGTGTCAGAAGATGCTGGCCTGTCACGAAGACCGCGTCAGGAGAGGCGTCGCCTACCGCGGGCCCGTCATCCACGACACCTGAGTGTGCCCCCGGAGGGCCTCGCAGTGCCTGTCCTCGGGCGAGCGCCCTCGCAACTCAGACGCCCCAGTGCTCAGGCATGATGATCTCATCGAGCGTCAGCCGCTTCTTGGGCGGCGCCTCGGTGTCCGGGTAGCCGATGGGCAGCAAGCCCACCACGATGACTTCGTCGGGGATGCCCAGCAGGTCCTTGACCCTGTCGGCGTTGAAGGCGCCGATCCAGCACGTCCCCAGCCCCTCCTCGACCGCCATCAGCGTCATGTACGCCATCGCGATGGACACGTCAAGTGGGAAGCAGTGCAGCCCGCAGGACATGACGTGCTCGGTGGTGATCGCACAGGCTACGATCACCGCCGGCGCCTCAGCCACGAAGGCCTGACCGTTGGCGGCCTCGCCCAGGGACCGGCGCATCTGCGGGTCCCGGACGACCACGAAACGCCACTCCTGCAGGTTGCGCGCCGACGGCGCCAGTCGCGCCCCCTCCAGCACGCGTTCGAGCTTCTCCTCCTCGATCTCGTAGTCCTTGAACTTGCGCACGCTGAAGCGACGCCTGATGGCCTCCATCACCGTCATCGAGATTCACCCTTCATTCGCGGATAGGTGCGTCGTGTCACTGCGGCGCGACCGCAGGCGCTCCGGGAGCGAAGCTGCCTGCGAAGTTGAGCAGCGTCTCCACGGGCTCGTCAGGCACGTGCGCCGCGACGACCTCACCGACGAAGATGGTGTGATCGCCCGCCGGGTACGCCGCCCACACCCGACACTCAAGGTTGATCGCCGCCTCAGCCAGCAGCGGCACATCGATCTCGCTCGGCTCGGAGGTCGGGATGTCGAACTCCTCAAACTTGCTCACATCCGCGCCCGAGCGCGAGCCCGAGTATTTCACCAGCTCGGCCTGCGTCTCACCGGCCCACGCGAACACGAATTCGCCGGTCTCCTCAATGCACCGGTGTGTGTACCGCTCGGGCGCGATGGCCACACACACCAGGCGCGGCTCCCCCGAGCAGATCATGCCCCAGCCGGCCGGCATCAGGTTGGGTCGGCCCTGCGCGTCACGCGCGACGACCAGGATCACCCACTCGGGGTACTTCCGCTGTATCGCCTCACTCGGATCGACCTTCCGCATGAGCCTGTTCTGCCTCCTGACAAACACGCGCGACCGCGCTACGGTCCTCACTGCGAGCGAGCCGACCGGACGAGCGCCTGCCGCACGCTCTCCATCGGTGATCGCCGCGACGTCCTGATCTTCTGACATAAGTGGGCCAGCGCAAGTCACCGCCACAGCCCACGCCCGCCACGCCCCTTCACTTCACCCCGAACCGCCATTGAGGCCTGGCGCCACACATACTTCGCCGGTGAGGGTCGTCGCTCCTGCCGATTGGCGGTGTCATGGACGACAGCGAAGGTCCCGCGCTGGGACCCGGCGAAGTGCGCATCTCGGTTGAGCAGGTTCCGGCCCCCGGGAGGCGTCGGTCGGTGTACCACGACCCGTCCCTCCCGGATGGCTGTTGTACCGCCACATCACCGTCGCCACGCACCGGCGGCGGCAGACGAGGCCCCCGTGAACGAGATCAACTGGTTCGAGATGATCGCCGGCACGCTCGGCGGAGTCGCGCTGCTCATGTACGGCATCCGTGTCATGGGCGACGGGCTCGAGAGCGCGGCCGGGAATGCCATCCGCCGCATCCTCGCGGCGCTGACCCGCAACGCCTGGCTGGGCTGCCTGGTGGGCACGGTCGTCACCGGCATCGTCCAGAGTTCCAGCGCAGTGACGGTCATGACCGTCGGTTTTGTCAACGCGCAGCTCATGACCTTCCGCCAGGCGCTGGGCGTCATCTACGGCGCCAACATCGGCACCACGGTCACCGGCCAGATCATGGCCTTCCAGATCACCCAGGCGGCGCTGCCGGCCATCGCCATCGGCTTCGCGCTGAACCTGGTCGCCAAGCGGCGGGTGCTCAAGGACCTGGGCCAGGGCATCCTGGGCTTCGGCATCCTCTTCCTGGGCCTGATGCTGCTCAAGGACTCGGTCGAGACCCTCAAGCACAGTGAGCTGGCGACCCAGCTCTTCACCGATTTCAGCCACAGCCTGATCATGGCCATTGTGGTGGGCACCGTCGTGACCATGCTGATCCAGTCCAGCTCTGCCTCTCTGGGCATCACCATGGCGCTCGCCGCCAACAACCTGATCACACTCGAGGCGGCCATCGCCCTCATGCTCGGGGACAACATCGGGACCTGCATCACCGCTCAGGTGGCCTCATTCGGCACGCAGCCCACCGCTCGCCGCACCGCGTGGTCGCACACACTGCACAATGTCGTCGGCGTTATCCTCGCCCTGCTGATGCTCAAGTGGTTCGTCCCCTTCGTTCTCTACCTGTCGCCGTCCTCGATCGGGCTCGACCCGGCCTCGAGCGCCTATCAGGCGGCGGTACAGCGTCAGGTGGCGAACTCGCACACGCTGTTCAATGTCCTCAACGCAGTCCTCTTCCTCATCTTCAACCGCTGGTTCGCCGAGGCGCTCGAACGCTGGATTCCCGATCGCCGGCGCGACGAGGTCCAGGCGGCGCACATCGACCGGCGCCTGCTGGAG
Organism: uncultured Armatimonadia bacterium; assembly: GCA_964617715.1. Lineage (GTDB taxonomy): Bacteria > Armatimonadota > Zipacnadia > Zipacnadales > UBA5352 > JALGVA01. The sequence continues at coordinate 90,970 of CAZTZN010000002.1, forward strand.
ACGCCCACGGCGGCCGCGGCGGCCACCCTGCAGGAACTGGGCCGAATGGCACGTGCCTGCCGCACACTGGTGCGCGACTGCACCGCCGCGATCCTCAACCCCGAGCGGGCACAGCTCGATGACCTGTGGGCGCAGGACAGGGTCATCGATCACCTGCAGGAGAGCATCACCGACTATGTCGTGGAGCTGATGGAAGAGGACTTGCCCGAGAACGTGGCGCTGCACGTCCCCGCCATGCTGCACATCACCAACGACCTCGAACGAGTCGGCGATCACTGCAAGAACCTGATCGAGCTGACCGAGCAGCGCCTGCGGGAGCGGCTGGAGTGGACTGAAGCCGCCGACCGCAGCGTGCGCGAGATAGCGGGCATGGTCGATCAGATGCTCGAGCTGAGCATCCGCGCCTTCGGCGGCGAAGACGGGGTACTCCCGGACCGGATCCTGCAGATTGAGGAGATGGTGAACGAGGCCACCGAGCGCGGCCGCGCCGAGCACATGGCGCGCGCGCGCGCCGGCGTCTGTCTGGCGCTGCCGGGCGTGATCTTCCTCGACACACTGATGAACTACGAGAAAATCGGCGACCACGTCCGCAATCTGGCCCACGCCTTTGCCGATGGTCTCATGGACGCGGGCGCGCCGCTGCGCACCACGGAGCCGGACGCCCCCGACCGGGAGACCGAGCTGGCACAGACGCCCACCAGGCCCGAGCCCCAGCCTTCGCTACCCCTCGACCCCAACCACCACCACGGGGCCGAGGACGAACTCGGGGCGCCGGGACATGACGACGGCGGCATGTGAGAAGAACGGATAGACGCTCCACTCAACGCACGCCAGGATGTCGGGCCGGCCGTCGCCGGTCAGATCGCCCACCCACGGATGTGGCCCGTGGTAGGTGATCTTTATCGGCTCCCCGAAGCAGCACAGCGTCACCGGCGGCTCGAAGACCGGCTCGGTCGCGCTCCCGCAGTTGCGCAGCAGGAAGATGCTGGCTGCGTTCGGATCGGAGCCGGCGCAACTGTATACGATGTCGATCAACCCGTCGCCGTCCCAGTCCACGCACACGAAGCGCTCGCTCCACCGCGCGCCGGGCACCACCAGCGAGGCGTCGATGCTGCGCCCGTCTGCCAGGCGTAGCAGCCCCTGCTTGCGCAGGCGCAGTTCCCCCGTGTCGTCTCGGTACTGCACGAAAAGCGTCAACTTGCGCGTGAAGCCGTCGTGAGTCACCAGGTCCATCAGTCCGTCGCCATTGAGGTCGGCGAAGCCCGCGCCCGTGCGCCAGAAGAAGGGCCGCGTCTCCTCGCAGGGATAGGGCTGGTTGGGCGTGTCGCGATTGCCCGCGAGTTCCGCCGAACGCGCGCGCTGCTCCGGACCGTCGGGGTAGCCGTCGCAGATGATCTGGCGACGCTCGCCGAAGCGTGGTTCCTCGCGCGTGCCGATGTTGCGGTACCAGAAGATGCGGTTGGTCTCGTTGGGCAGCATCAGGTCCGGCAGCCCATCACCGTCCCAGTCCACGAAGACGGGGTAGGGGTAGCCCATGTTGTGCCAGTGCTCACAGTCGAGCACCTCGTTGCGCAGGATGCGGATCGGCTCACCATCGGCGAGGATCGGCCGCGCCTCGGCGAACACCGGCCGCTGTGTGGTACCCTCGTTGATGACGATGCGCGGCCAGCCGTAGCCACCACCGACCAGCAGGTCGAGATCGCCGTCGCCATCCCAGTCGCACAGGCAGGGCCAGGCCTGGTCGCTCAGCGCCAGCACTGCAGAGAGCGATTCCGCACGCGCCGCCCGGCGAAAGCGTGGCTGTGGGCCGATGACGGTCTGCTCGAAGAAGGTTACCTGCTGCCAGAGATCGTGGCCGACGATGATCCCGCGCCGGTCGCCATCGACCGCGGGCGCCACCGACGTGCACCACCAGCAGTCGATGTCTCCAAGCACCTGCGGTGGGCCGAAGCGCGGCGGGTCGCCGCCCTCGTTGCGCCGCCAGGCGACCCGCTTCGCGCGCGCATCACCCTCCTCGGGGGCCACCAGGCAGACGGCATCGAGCCGGCCATCGCCATCGACGTCGAGGAAGCACGCGCCCTCACCGGCGTCGATGGCCACCGGGTCGGCCAGCATCGGCGGCCAGCCATCAGGGTTCGTATTGCGCAGGAAGGTGCTCGCCACCACGATGTCGATGGCCCCGTCGCCGTCGAGGTCCACGGCGCGGCAGGGCGCCCACTGCTCGGTGCCGCGGGGGACGCCGCCCGCCGCGACGAATATCGGCATCCCCCCGGCATCGCGCTCACCTGAGTTGCGGTAGAAATGCAGTTTCTCGCCGCCGCGGGGCGAGTAGACCAGATCCACCAGGCCATCCCCGTCCAGGTCCGCGAGGTCGGCGGCCATGTAGATGTGACTGATGTCGCGAAACTCCCGCGAGCCCGGCTCTTCCACGTAGCGCAGGCGCACCGGGTCCGCAACCTCAAGGGCGTCATCACCGCCCACGCGCGGGAAGCAGAACACGCCATCCCACGGCTCTCCAGGGCGCCAGGCGTAGTTCCAACACCCGACGAGATCGCCGCGCCCGTCGCCGGTGACATCCACGAGGCCACACAGGCCGATGGCCGTCACCGGACGCGGCTCACCGGCATTGTAACGCAGTAGGTCGCCGGTGCCGATCCTGGGTGTGTGCCGCGCGGGAGCGAGCATCACCCGCCGCGCGGTCGTCGTGAAGCGAATCTCGTAGCGCACGTGCTCGGGGTCCTCGATGACCCACTGCACCCGGCCGCGATCACCGTAGCGGAAGCCCTCGCCGAGTGCGTGCGGAACGGCCTCGCCGGTCAGTGCGTCGATGACTTCGATGGAGTTGGGATCGAGCACGCCGGGCAGGCCCGCGTCGGCGATGATCCGCGCGAAGTCGATCTCCGGGTCCATGGGGACGTTGGACAGCGGTAACTCAGAGGTGACGGTCAGGGGGATGGCGTAGCGTTCGGCCCCCCGCACCGGCAGTGCCGCGGACAGCAGGATACACGCGACCGCAGCGGCGATCCATCCGGCACACAGACTCATCGGCGCGGCCTCCCGGTCCGGTCCCGCCCCCGGGTGCTATCACCGGCCTCTCCGGTCGCGCTCGCCGGAGATGCCCAGCACATCGTTGAGATAGCGCTTGTTGGTGCGACAGGCGACGGCGGGGTCCAGCGAGGTGTAATCGAGGTCTACGACCACCCAGCCGTCAAAGCCGCCCTCCTGCAGCGCCCGCCAGCAGGCCGGGAAGTCCACGATCCCGG
>CAZTZN010000003.1:0-77306 GCA_964617715.1 uncultured Armatimonadia bacterium
ACAAGGATCTCTACAGCCCGCCGCAGGAGCCGGTGCTGGTGGAAGTGCCGCCGATGAACTACCTGATGATCGACGGAGAGGGCGACCCGAACACCGCCGAGTGGTTCGAGATGGCGACGGAGGCGCTTTATGCGGTGGCGTACAGCATCAAGTTCATGGTCAAGGCGCAGGACGAGGCCCTGGACTTCGTAGTGCCGCCGCTCGAGGGCCTGTGGTGGGCTCAGGATATGGCCGCCTTCCGCCTCGATGACAAGAGCGACTGGCTGTGGACGCTGATGATCATGATGCCGGAGCCGGTCGATGAGGCGATCTACCGCGCCGCGCACTGGGCGGCGTGTGAGCGCAAATCCCTGGTGGCCGCCCAGGAGATGCGCTTCGAGGCGTTCGACGAGGGCCTGAGCGCACAGGTGATGCACATCGGGCCGTACGATGCCGAGGGCCCGACGGTGGCGCGGCTGCACGAGTTCATCGCCGCGCACGGCCACGCGCCGCGTGGCAGGCACCACGAGATCTACCTGTCCGACCCGCGCCGCAGTGCGCCGGAGAAGCTGAAGACGGTGTTGCGGCAGCCGGTGAGCTAGCGCGCCAGCGCCACGATGAGGTCGGCGGCGCGGGCGCGGATGGCGTCATAGTCTTCGGGCGCGAGGCCCGGGTACACCACGTAGTCGAGCGCGCGCTCGACCTGCGACGCGGGCAGCTCGGTCGCGCGCTGTCGGCCGAGCTCGCGCACCTCCGCCAGGAAAGCCTCGGCCTCGGCGATCCGGCCGCCCTCGTCGCCCGCGTCGCGGCGGCGGGCGATGGCCTCTTCGAGCGCCTGCAGGTAGCGGAAGTCGTCGATGCCCTCGCGCCGGCCCTCCCAGCCCACGCTCGGTGCGCTGAAGGCCAGGCCTGGCAGAACGTATTGGTAGGGGAAGGGGTTGCCGTAGGTCGGCAGGCCGGGCTCGATCCGCCCGTCAGGGGCAATGCGCCCGCCGCCCTGCTCGCAGTAGCACCACTGCCAGTTGCCCATCAGCCCGTGCGCCCAGGTGAACAGGCCGGTGAAGTAGCGGTCATTGCGCGGCTGGCCGCCGCCCCACTGGCAGTTGTAGGTCCACACCTGCGCGCCCAGCTCGTTCGCCTGCTCGACCACGCGGTCAAAGTCGCGTACCGACTCGCTGACGATCCAGACGTCGTAGTAGCGGCCCAGCGCCGTCGGGTCGCCGATGGCGGTCACGGTGCGTGCGCCCTCAACCTCATGCACCACCTGCGACAGCTCCGCTACCAGCGACTCGCGCTCGGGCGCGGGCTCATCGACCAGGTACCAGAGCAGCTCCGGCCAGCCCAGCTCGCGGCGGCGGGCCTCGACCGTGCGCACCAGCTCCGCGCCATGGGCGAAGCGCCCGTCCGACTGCCCGGTCGCCAGCAGCAGCATGGGGTGGTCGGGCTGCGCGAGCCCCGCCTGCGCCAGAAGCGTCATCTGCCGCTCCAGGCCCACGCGGCGGTCCTCGCGGTTAAGCGTGATCTCCCACGAGCCGTCGGCGAGCTTTCGTTCAACGTCGGCGTAGACGCTGAACGAGTTGCAGCCGTGCGCGCGCATGTCACGCAGCGTGCGCATCAGGAACTCGTCGGTCTGCAGCTCCTCGAACTGATGCGTGTGCCGGTAGTACATCCCGTACGTGGCGCGCGGCTCGGGCAACTCGATGGGCATAACCTCGACACGCAGCGGCAGCGTTGCCTCACCGCGCTCGTGAGTGATGTGCAGAGCGCCGGTGTAACGCCCCGGCGGGGCACCGTCGGGCGCGTGCACGGTCAGCCACAGTCGCAGCGTGTCCCGCTGGCGCACGTCGGTCGGGGCTGCGGGGAAGATGAACATCGGCCGGCGCTCGAAGCGCTGTCCGGCCTGGAGGGGCGCGGAGTTAGTCAGCCAGCGCTTGATGGCGCGCACCATCCCGAGGTCCACGTTGGCGGCCGGGATGATGGCATCACCGGGCCCGCGCAGGTCGCCGGTCAGCTCCGCCCGCAGATCGGTCAGCGGCCGCAGCGCGCTGATCGAGACCGGCAGCGGCTCGTACTCCCCGGGCGCGAGGCGCACGGTCAGCTCGTCGACGACCTCGTCGCGCGTGGGCAGGTAGCTCGGGTAGACGAGGCGCAGCCAGGGCTGGCGCGAGACGATGAAGCCGCGCTCGCGCTCGATGGCGGTGGGCTCGGGCATCGGGTGGGGCGCGGGGGAGATGTCGCCGAGTCGCACCGAGTCATCGCGTTCGAGGCGCACGTCATCGAAGAGGATCGCGCCGGTGCCGTAGCGCCGCGAGCAGATAACCGACAGCGCCTGATCGTCGGCCTCGGTGCGGAAGGGCAGCACGATCTCGTCCCAGGATTGCCCGGAGCCGTAGCTGTCGATGCAGGCGAGATACTCGTTGCCCGGGCGCATCACCCCGAAGGTGAAATGCGCCGCGCCATCGACGCGCACGCGGCAGCGCGCGACGTAGCCCGCGTCGGGCTCGACCGCCAGCGCACGCGACAGCGCCCACGAGCCTGCGGCCGGCTCCACGCACCCGGCGCGCAGCAGCCAGGCGCCCTCAGCGGCCTCGCCCTGCTCGACGGTCACGCCGGCTCCGAGAGTCCAGCCCGCCGCGGCCACCGCATCCGGGCCGCCCTCGAAGCCGCCGCCGGGGATCTGCTCGGCGAACGCGCAGCAGGCGCACGCCGCCAGGAACGCAAGCAGGAGCAGTCTGCCGTCCATCGGGCCTCTCTCCTCGTCGGTCATCGATGCAACGTCGGCTCGCCCCAGACCGCCAGGCAGCCGTCGCCGGTCACGTCCGGCGCCACGCGCGTCTCGAGGCGCAGATCAACCGACAGGCCGTCGGCCGGCAACGGCACGTCGATCTCCCGGCCCGGATCGTCGGCGCTCAGCGGCCCGACGCAGACCACGTCTTCGCCGTTGACCAGCACCGCGAAGATTGCGCTCGCCCCCTCTACCGATTGCGGGCTCACGCCCACCGTCGCGGTCAGGCGCGACATCACGCCCGCGGGGCCGAAGCTCCAGTCGAGGCCGAAGGGCACGCCCATGCCGACGCCGCGTTCGAACTGCACCGGGCCATCGGCGCCGGCCAGCTCCAGCGGAATGACCTTGCGCTGCTGGTCGAAGGCCGCGTCCAGCAGGAAGGGCACCCAGCGGTAGGGCATGGTGGTACTGCCACCGCGGTAGTTGGAGACGAAGTCGGTCAGCGGCACGGCATCGAGGTGCGTGGTGTCGCCCTCGACGCGGTCGCTCGCGAGGCACAGCGCGGTGAAGATGGCGTCGGCGGTGGTGCGCGTCTGTGCGGCCATCAGCTCGCCGCGGATGCGGGCGGCCTTGGCGCCGTCGCCGTGCATCTCATCCCACACCAGCGGCACGATCGATTGCCGGGCCATGCGCGCGCTCAGCCGCTGGCGGCGCTGCAGGTGGAAGGCCGCCTCGTCGATGGTGCGCCCCAGCAGCACCGGCGTGTGCGCGAACTCCGCGGACATCTCGTAGCGACCGTTGTCGCCGATCCCGGCGTAACCATAGAGGTAGTGCCGCCCGCGCAGGTCGTCGGGCGGCGGAATCAGCTCGCGCAGTCGCGCCTCGTCGATGAAGCCCTCGACGCAGTGCATGGTGGGCGACGATGGGTCCTCGAGCCAGTGGCACAGCACCCCCAGGTAGCGGGCGGCCTCGTCCATCTCGCCGGCCTGCACGCTCTCGCGGATGTGCGTGAGGTAGAAGCGCATGCCCTCGATGGTCGCGGGCACCGCGTTCACGTCATGCAGCGAGAGCGCGACACCGGGGATGACGCAGTAGGCGTCGAGGTCGGGCCGCCGGCCGCCGGCGTGCTGGTCCTGCAGGCTGGTGTAGTCGGTGCACAGGCGGGCGCCGGCCTCGCCCAGCAGATCCTGCTGCCAGTCGGGGAGCGATTGCAGGGCGAGTTGGCGCATGATGCCGTGGGCGCTCCCCCAGCCGCAGGTGGCCATCGAGACCGTCAAGGCGAGCGAGATCACGTGCATGGCATGGACCTCCCGGGTGCGTCAGTGCTCGGGGCGGAACATCTGGAAATCGCCCTCGCCGATGCCCAGCCGCCGGTAATGGTCGAGGCGGAAGCAGTGCCACCAGCAGTTCCAGCGGGGATCGGCCTCGAGGAAGGCCGCCAGCCGCCGGATCATCTCGACCCGTACCTCCGCCGCCGACTCGTCACGGGCCAGGTTGCGGTAGTCGCGGTCGTCGAGGTCGTAGAGTTCATCGAGGTCGGACGCGGCATTGTAGGTGTACATCAGGCGCCGATCATCGATCTCGGCGAAGTACGCCACCGCCGGGTTCGGGCATACATGCCAGCCGGCCTCGAAGATGAACGGCCTCCCGCGCTCGGCGCGCTCGCCGCGGATCATCGGGAGCAGCGACACCCCGTCGAGACGCTCGGCAGGCGTGATGCCCGCGACCTCCAGCAGCGTCGGCGCGATGTCGAGCAGCGACACCAACTCGTCAACGCGCCGCCCCGCCGCGTCTTTGCCGGGTAGCTTCACCGCCAGGGGCGCCAGTGCAACCTTCGGATGCCCGTACACGCCCTTGTCCACCAGCGCCAGCTCGCAATTCATCTCACCATGGTCCCCCGCGAAGATAATCAGAGCATCGTCGTAGAGGCCCTGCCGGTCGAGCGCGCTCAGGAAGCGGCCGATGGCGGCATCAAGCGCCTCGATCTGCAGGAAGTTCATCAGCATGTAGCGCCGCGCGGTCTCGGGCTCGTCCAGGCCCCAGTTGCCGCGGTAGAACTCGTAGACCCGCGGGAGTTCAGGGGTCCCCTCCGCCAGCGCCCGATGGTAGCTCTCAGGCAGCTCGATGTGCGGCGCCAGCTCCCGCGCGCGCTCCTCGTAGCAGGTCGGCACCATGAACGGCTGGTGGGGAGCAAAGAAGTCGAGCTGCAGGTAGATGGGGGCGCCCGACTCGCCGCGCTGATGCAGCGCACTGAGCAGCGCCTCGCCTGCCAGCCAGGCCAGGTACTGCGAGTACGTGGCCTCCTCGGGGAACTCGGACCCGTCGGGCCGGACGATCCAGCCGCCGTAGCTGTTGCCGGGCGCGCCGTCGGGGCGCACGCCGATGATCGGATCCCGCCACACCGGCGGCTCGACGCCGAGGTCGCGCAGATAGCGGAGGTAGCCGTCATCGTCGGCCATCGGCGGCGCCCAGCGATCCCACGGCGTGGCGTTCTCGCCGAAAGCGTCAAGGAACTTGTGCGCGCCCACGTGGCACTTGCCCGCGTGCTTCGTCGGCCAGCCGGCGGCACGCAGGTACTCGGGGAAGATGGCGTCATCGGCCCGCAGCGCGAACTCGAAGCCGTCATGAGCGCGTTCCTCGTTCACCAGCAGGTAAGGGTAGCGCCCGGTGAGCGTGGCCGCGCGCGAGGGCCCGCACAGCGGCGAGGTCGTGCAGGCATGTGTGAACAGCGTCCCGTCGCCGATGAGCCGGTCGAGGTTAGGCGTGCGCAGATGCTCGCGCATCGGGCTCTCGGGATCCCACGCCTCGCGCGGAATCATGTCCGCCGTCATGTACACGATGTGCGATGGCCGCGCGCACTCATCGAGTTCGAAGGGATGCGCGCCGGTACGCCGGTTGAGGTAACGTTGGGACATGGCCATCACTCCGCTCCGAACAGTTGCCTGGGGCGGATGCACCCTTCTCCGCTCATGCGCCCGAACCTCGTCGCGTGGGGCCCCGAGGTTCATGCTTCGCGTGGCAGGACCCGCGGGGGTAGCGCCGGGGATCGGCTGCGAAGAATCCCGAGAGAAAATAAGGAATCCGCAGGGAAGTGAACACGTTACGGATGGCGAATGTCTGATCAGTTGCATGCGCAACAAAATGTGGCGGCCCCGGTGGTGATAGCGATTCGAGGCCCTGGGGCCACCCACACCGGCACACGCGAAGGAGAGAGGCACGATGCGCAGCAAAGCCTTCGTACTGCTCGTTGCCCTGGCGATCGTGGCGGTTGGCGCCGCGGTCGTCACCGACGTGTTCGCTCAGGCGCAGGGCGGCCAGGGCCGCCAGGGCAGGCGCGGCATGATGGGGGACATGTGGTACCTCGAGCGCGCCTGGACCGCAATCTCGTTCCAGATCTCGCTCGAGCCTGAGCAGATGACGCTCCTGCAGCCGGTCTTCGCCGAGGCGCTGCAGACCCGCACGGATGCCCTGGCGGCAGCCATGCAGGAGCAGGATCGGCAGGCGCGCATGGAGGCGGTGATGGCCGCCATCCGCGAATGTAAGGAGACCCTCAGCACGAAGCTGTCAGAGGTACTGACCGATGAGCAGTGGACGCAGCTCGACATCCTGATGAGCGCCGGCATGGGCTTCGGCGGCCCGAGGCGGGGCGGCGGTGGCGGATAGGCCTGGAAGAGCCACTCGTACCAGAGCAGGGGAGCCCGCAAGGCGTAACCCGACGCGTGCGATCGTACCGGCGCCTCTGCGAAGGCCTCCGGCCCTCCAGGCGGAATATCCGGCATGTCCCGCCAGCCCCGCCTGCGAGGAGCTTGTCATGGGCGAACTGCGCTACCGCGCCATCCACCTGGACTTTCACACCAGCGAAGAGATTCCCGGCATCGGCAGCCGCTTTGACCCCGACCGGTTCGCGGACACGCTGCAGCGCGCGCACGCGAACCAGGTCTGCTGCTTCGCGCGCGGCCACCACGGCTGGATCTACTTCCCGAGCGAGGTCCATCCCGAGCGCGTGCACCCCCACCTGAAGATCGATCTGCTGGGAGAGCAGATCGCCGCCTGCCACGCGCGCGATATTCTCTGCCCGATCTACATCACCGTGCAGTGGGATCACTACACCGCGCGCCATCATCCCGAGTGGCTGTGCATCGATGAGAACGGCTGCCAGGTGGGTACGAAGCCCTTCGAGGCGGGCTTCTACCGGCGTCTGTGCCTGAATACGCCGTACGTGGACTTTCTCGTCGAGCACACGACGGAGGTGCTGACCCGCTTCGACTGCGACGGGTTCTTTTTCGACATCGTCCATGCCACGCCATGCTGCTGCCCGTGGTGCGTCGAGAGCATGCTGGCGGGGGGCTACGAACCCGACTCGCCCGAGGACCGCCAGGAGTTCGCCTTCGAGGTGTTGCTGCGCTTCCAGGAGCGCATGAGCGCGCTGGTCCGGGAGTATCAGCCGGAGGCGAACATCTTCTACAACTCCGGGCACATCGGCCCTGCGCACCGCAGGATGCGACGGCATTTCACCCACTTCGAGCTGGAGTCGCTGCCCGGTGGCGCCTGGGGCTACGCGCACTTCCCGGTAGCCCAGCGGTATGCGCGCACGCTGGGGCTGCCCACCATCTCGCACACCGGCAAGTTCCACACCACCTGGGGCGACTTCCACTCCTATCGCAACCCGGCGGCGCTGGAGTACGAGTGCCTGCGCATGCTGGCGCTGGGTTGCCGCTGCGAGATCGGCGATCAGCTTCACCCGAGCGGCGAGATCGACGGGCCGACCTACGACCTGATCGGCGGTGTCTACGCTCAGGTTGAGGCCGCCGAGCCGTGGTGCCATGAGGCGGAGGCGGTGGTGGACATCGGCGTGATGACGCCCGAGGAGTTCGCCGTCGAGGGCACCGCGCGGCAGATTCCGCCGCCGATCTTCGGCGCCAGCAAGATGTTGCAGGAGCTGCACCACCAGTTCGACGTCATCGACTCGCAGGCCGGCTTCGCCCGCTACCGGCTGATCGTGCTGCCGGACGAGATCCCGGTGGATGAGGAGCTGGCCGTCAAGCTCTCGCGCTACCTCGCGGACGGCGGCGCGCTGCTGGCGAGCTACCGGTCGGGCCTGGCGCCCGACGGCGAGCGCTTTGCTCTCGAGGAGATGGGCGTGCGCTACCTCGGCCCGGCGCCGTTCTCCCCGGACTTCATCGTGCCCGGGCGGCTCGGCGAAGGCCTGCCCGACGCCCCGCACGTAATGTACATGGAGGGCGCGCAGGTGGAGCCGGAGGATGGCGCCGAGGTGCTGTCACGGATGATGCGCCCCTACTTCAATCGCACCTGGCGCCATTTCTGTTCGCACCGCCACACGCCCATCGAGGGCCCGGCGCAGTATCCGGGCGCGGTGCGCAGCGGGCGCTGCATCTACCTCGCGCACCCACACTTCGCCCAGTACCACCAGCGCGCGCCGCTGTGGTGCAGGCGGATCGTGGCCAACGCCATCGAGATGCTGCTGCCCGAGCCGGTGCTGCGCGCGCAGGCCCCGAGCACCGCCATCTTCACTGTCAACCGCCAGCCGCAGCACAACCGGCTGGTCGTCCACGCGCTGCACTACGTGCCCGAGCGCCGCGGCGTGGAGCTGGACATAGTGGAGGATGTCATCCCGCTGCACGAGGTGCCGGTGTCGGTGCGCATGGACGGCGAGGCCACCGCGGTGCGCCTGGTGCCGCAGGGCGAGGAGATCGCCTACGCGCCGACCGGCGACCGCATCGGCTTCGTCATCCCGCGTATCGAGGGCACGCAGATGGTGGAGATCACGCTCGCATGAGGGAGCGACCATGAGCCGATTCACGACCGCATTCATCGTAATGCTCGCAGCTCTCACAGCCGCCGGGCCAACCGCCGCCGTCACCCTTGTTAAGGACGGTGCTGCGCTCGGGGGCATCTACGTCCCCTCCGAGCCGACGCTGCAGGAGCAGTTCGCGGCCGAGGAGCTGCAGCGCTACATCGAGAAGGCAAGCGGGGCTCGGCTGGAGATCGCCACCGGAGCGCCCGAGGCCGATGCGCCCGCCATCGTGGTTGCCGAGGTCGGCCGGCTTGGGCTGGTCGGCGAGGAGGCCACCGAGGCCGAGGAGGCGCTGTCCATCGAGGGCGTGGTCAATCGCACCGCGGGCAGCCACGTGATCGTGGCGGGCGGCGGGCCGCGCGGCGTGGTCTATGCGGCCTACGACCTGCTCGAGCGGCTGGGCTACCGGTGGTACTGGCCGGGCGAGACCGGCGAGGTCACGCCGTCCCTGGACGACGTGACGTTCGAGGACCTGGCGATCGCGCGCGATCCGTCGTTCGTGCGGCGACACTCGATGGGCGCGGCCTCGGATGGCTGGGCGGACATACGGTGGAATGCCGACGTGGTGGACTGGCTGGTCAAGGCGCGGCAGAACTTCTGGCTGAAGAACCCGCCGGGCGAGCAGTACGAGGGCTTTCTCGAACGCCGCGGCGGAACCTACACGAAGATCGGCTCGGGCCACAACTGGCAGCACATCATCCCCGCCGAGCGCTACTTCGAGGCCCATCCCGAGTGGTTCCCGCTGATCCGCGGCGAGCGCAGGCCCCAGGGACAGCTCTGCCTGAGCAATCCCGAGGTGCTGCAACGCCTGACCGACTACGCCCTCGCAGGCGCGGCGCAGATGGCCGAGAACCCGAACGTGATGTTCATCGACATGACCCAGAACGACGGTGCGGGCTGGTGTGAATGCGAGCGCTGCCGGGCGATCGATGACCGCGACCCGTCCACGCACGCCGACATCGTGCTGTGGGCCATCAACCAGATCGCCGATACGGTGAAACAGCAGTATCCGCAGGCGGTTCTCTTTACCTTCGCCTACGCGGGGTCGGCGGGGCTGCCGAGCTGGATTTCGCCCGCCGAAAACGTCATGATCGAGCAGACGAACTACTGCTACAATTACGGAGGCAGCTTCCTCAATCCGAAGTCGGGCCCGGGCACGCGCTACAGGGCGCAGATCGACGCCTGGGCGCCGGTCACCGCCCTGCACGGCATTTACGAGTACTTCGGCTTCTACAACTGGCTGGAGGCGCTCCCGGTGACGCTCTACCGGCTCTCCGAGGAGGTCCCGTACTACAAGCAGCTCGGCGTGCACGGCTTCTACTCCGAGACCGAGCAGCGCTGGTCCACCAACCACCTGCTCTATTACGCCTTCGCGCGCATGTGGTGGGACCACGAGACCGACGTGCAGGCGATGTTCGACGAATTCATCCGCCTGTTCTACGGCCCGGCGCAGGAGCCGATGCGACGGTTCTACCTGGCGCTGGAGACCTCCGGTGGGCCTGATCGCTACTGGAGTGGCAACGTGTCGGACCTCCCCGGGATCTTCCCGCGCGCGCTGCGCGAGCAGTGCCGCGCCGATCTGGAGGAGGCGAAGCGCCTGGCCGCCGATGATCCGCTGGTGAGCGCGCGGCTGGCCTTCGTCGAGTTGGGCTGGCGTTACACCGAGCTGCACCTCGAGGCGATGGAGGCGCACGCCGCCTGCACTCGCGCGCCATCGGCGCAAACCCGCGCTGCGGCCGCCGAGGCGTGGCGGCGCTACCTTGACTACTTCGACAAGCTCGAGGGCACCCACGCCTTCGCCGAGAGCGACCTACCGCGCTTCCGCCAGCGCGCCGAGACACAAGCTGCGGTCTACACGCTGGACCTGGCCGGCCTGCAACCGGGCGAGTTCGAGTACACCGACTCGCTCATGAGTGGCGGCAACGCCTACCTGCACGGCGTGGTGGACGCGATGTACGCCGGCAAGTGGGGCCTGTGCCTCCGCCCGGGGCAGAGCGGAGCGCTGACCTACGAGATTGGCGCGACCGAGGGCCACACTCTCGTGTCGTTGCGCTTCAGCTTCGACGGCGGGCTGGTCGAGGGCGTCACCAATGCCATCGAGTACTCGCTCGATGGCGAGAGCTGGGTGGCGCTGGTCACCGACGCCGCGCCGACACGCGATACGGTCCACGATCTCAGCGCCAAGGTCGCCGGTCAGCCGCGTGTGTGGCTGCGGGCGCGCTACGCCAGCACCCTCGATCGCGACTGGTGCGCGCTCTATCGCGTTCATATCAGTGGCGAGGTGCGGTAGCGGATCTGCGAGTGTCCCTGATCCAGGGGCGCGACTGTGGTACGCGGCTGACGTCGCGGTTCACGAGACGCCATGGGCCGGGGTGAAAGCTCCGCCCGGGCGGTGGCCCTTCCGTGACAGAGCACCACTTCGCGCCGCGGCCTTCTTCTGGCGATACTGGCCCGTACGCGTGGCGCGCTGTGTGCAGGCGGCAGGATGGCGGTGCCCGGGTATCATCGCCCCTCACGAAGGTTCCACCCCGGCCCGGCGCTCGTCACCCCACCCGCAGCAGGCGGGCCTCGCCGGGGCCGAGCGTGAGTCTCAGTTCGCCTTCGTTGATGACGATGGCCTCATCAGAGGCGACGTCCGCCGCGCGTGAAGCATCGAGGCTGATGCCTGCGTTGGCCGGCTCGTCCGCGAAGTTCGCGACCAGTGCCCATACGTGACCATCCGCGCCCGGCACGCACACCGCGCGCACCAGCTCGTGGTCACACGCAGGTCGCTTCGCCGCAGTCGCAACCTGGGCGGTCTCGTCGGCATTCACGCCTGACAGTATGACGTTGCCGCAATCGAGCAGCACCTGCCCCGGGTTCGCCTCGATGGTGCCGAGGGCGCAGGGGCAACACAATTCATCGTAGTAGAGGCTGTCGCCGTAGCCTGAGGCGCGGCGCCGCCCGGCCTGACAGAGCACGAAGGCCTCGCCGCCGTAGATGCCCGCCGCGCCGATGGCGCCCTCGACGCAGACCCAGGTTGAGCGCAGGTCGATCCGGTCCGCGCTCTCGGCGCGCACGACCATGGGCCCGGCCTCGCCTGTGTACGTCCGCTCCAGATCGTTGAAGATGTCGTTGGGCACGTTGAGCTTGAGGCCCTTGACCTCACGCAGCCAGCAGCGAATCGGCGCCGCGCAGTACTCCAGCACGATCATCGTCCGGTCATCGGGCAGCGCGGCGACGGCGTACTTGTGCTCAATCGGCACAGGCGGCGTCCAGCCCTCGGGGAAGATTGCGCCCGCGCGGTCGTCCATCGCGCCCCAGGTGATGAATCCCCCGCGGAAGAGCGCCTGGTCGTGGCGGATCACCTCCGGGATGCCGTTCGCGCCCGGCAGTCGCACGGAACCCGCAAGGTTGTAGTCCCACTCGGCGAGGTGACCATCGCCCGGCGGCAGGCACAGGCCCTGAGGCCGCTGGCGCGCGCGCCAGCTCCACGACGCGATGCGCCGCGCCGAGCGATGCAGGACCGCGCCGTGTTCGGGCTCGATCCAGCCGCCGCGCACCGAGTCCTCGAAGTCGTTGGCAGGAACCGGCTCGGGGATGTCAAGCACGCGCCGCCAGTACGCGTTCATCGCGAGCACCACGGCCTTGTCCGACTCGAGGCGCGTGTAGTAGTAGGGGTTGGCCGCGCGGATCGTCGCCAGCCGCTGCGACAGGAAGCTGCCGTCGCCGGTGATGGCCTGCTCGGTGCGGATCAGCTCCAGCGCCCCCGCCTCCAGCATTTGCGCATGCGGGTCGCCAAAGCGCCGGGCCGCCAGCAGGAGGCCCGGCAGCAGGTAGTCCTGGCAGTAGCAGTAGCGCTGGCGCGAGTCGCCGCCGATGCGGCACAGCCGGCCATCGGCGAAGATCAGGCGCTTGACCAGCTCCCACAGCTCGCGGCCATGGTGGTAGAGGCCCGCAGGCGGCTCCCAGCCGGCGCTTTCGCAGGCGAAGTGCATCATCGCCATGTTGGACAGACAGATGACCATGTAGCCGACGTTCAGGTAACCGTGGTGGTCGAGGGCGTAGTGCTCGAAGAAGTTCGGCCCGACGTGCCACTCCCGCAGCGGCCCCCCGGCGATGATGGTGTCGTCCTCGGCGTCGGCCTCGATGGAGATGCCGTTGAGCAGGAAGCGCGTGCCCTTCTCGACCCACTCGGGGACGTGAGGCTCGTCCGGGTACATGCGCGCGACGCGGGTGAGCAGCGCGCCGTTCCAGATGTTCGACTCAGGGCGGTTGCCGCGGTCGGCGTTCCACTTCGTCCCGGTAATGGGCAGCTCCAGCAGCGCGTCGGCCTCCGAGGTGAGCATGCGCCGCACGCCCGCACGGTCCTCGTCGGTCAGGTGTGCGTCGATGGCCTCGATACCGTGCATCATGCGCTCAACGCCCAGCGCGGAGATCCAGGTGTGCCCCCACCGCGTCCCGTCCGAGCAGTGGTGGTCGCCGGAGACGTGGCTGGCGAGCGAGTAGCGCAGCGCCCGCAGCGTGCGCTCCAGCAGGTGCTGGCGCGAGAGCCCCACGACGTCCTCGTCGAGGTCGGGCTCGGCCACCAGCACCGCGAGCGCGCCGATGTACTTCTGGTTGGTCTGCACACCCCACGCGTCGTAGCCGGTCCCGAAGCAACCGAGGTCGGAGCGCTCCGGGTCATCCCACCAGTAGCGCTCGGCGAACCTCGGCCACGGCTCCAGCACGCGGATGAAGTCGAGATGGGTGGGTGTCACGTGCGTATCGCCTCCGCGTCGATCGTTCATGGAGAGGCCGGACTTCCCGCCCATGAGCGGGATCTGTGCCGTTCATTCGCGGCTCCGCTGAGCACACCTGCGTCCCGTGGTCGCCGGCATGGGCAAGGACGCAGGCCGAACAGACTCTGTCCTCTGCATGCAACACAACCGCCCCGCCGGACGGAGAGGGCTCCCGTCTCCTCGCCGCGAAATGTGCAATGTCGCTTGGAGCGTTGACGGGAGGCGAGACGGATGACCCGCGATGAGGCGCTGACGATTCTGCACGAGCACGTGGCGAACGAGAACCTGCGCAAGCACGCCTACGCGGTCGAGGCCGCCATGCGGGCCTATGCGCGCAAGTTCGGCGAGGATGAGGACTACTGGGGCGTGGTGGGGCTGCTGCACGACTTCGACTGGGAGATCCACCCGACGCTCGAGGAGCACCCGCAGAAGGGAGCGGAGATCCTGCGCGCGCGGGGCGCCGACGAGGCGCTGGTGCAGGACATCCTCGCCCACGCGCCGCACACCGGCGTGCCGCGCGACAGCCTGCTGCGTAAGACGCTGTTCGCGGTCGATGAGCTGACCGGCTTCATCGTGGCCTGCGCGCTGGTGCGGCCGAACGGCATCGCGGACCTGAAGGCGAAGTCGGTGCGCAAGAAGATGAAGGACAAGTCCTTTGCGGCGGCGGTCTCGCGCGATGACCTGCAGACCGGCGCGGCGGAGCTGGGCATCGACCTCTCCGAGCATATCCAGTTCGTGATCGATGCGATGAAGAGCATCCGCGAGGAACTCGGGCTGTAGGGAAGCATCATTCACGCCTGGGGACCGCGCTTGCGGCCTGACGCGGTAGTCATGGCCGCCCGGAACGAGCCATCCCACACGCGGCGAGCAGTGCGCGTCGTATCCCCTGCCTCGACAGGCCACGGCATTCGCCGTGGCCGCCGGCGCCGATCGGGACCACGTCCGTCGCGATGATGGTTCTCCTCTCGCGGACCTGTGCCGCGCCGGGGAAATACATGCGGCCCCGAACCATCCCGGGCAATAAGTCGTCTCAAAAAACCAGAGCTGTAACCGGCGGTGGTCGGGACACGCCGTAATCTGCGAGGTGCCCGATGTCCATAACTGCTGGGCGACAAATAGTGTCAGCGCTCAGCGTTTCCCTCATTTGCATCGCGGTCGCCTGCGCACAGCCGCCCGCACGCGAGCATAGCCCGCTCGGCAGTGCGCCCCATTGGACCACCGGCGCCGTGCGGGCACCGGGCGTGCAGTACCGCACCTTCGACAGTGTGGCCGCCGGCTGCCTCGTCAGCTACCACGTCTACCTCCCCGATGAGTATGGCACCGAACCGGAGCGCCGCTTCCCGGTGCTCTACTGGCTGCATGGCTCACTTGGGGGCCTGCGAGGCATCGCCCCGCTCGCAGCGCACTTCGGGGACGCCATGCGCGCGGGGCTGATCCCGCCGATGATCGTGGTCTTCCCCAACGGGCTTCGGCTCAGCCTGTGGGTGGACTCGAAGGACGGTTCGGTGCCGATGGAAACGGTGGTCGTGAAGGAGTTGCTGCCGGATGTGGATGCAAACCTCCGCACTATCCCCACACGCGAGGGCCGGATCGTCGAGGGCTTCAGCATGGGCGGATACGGGGCGGCGCGCTTTGGGCTGAAGTACCACGACCTCTTCGGCGCAGTCTCGGTGCTCTCCGGCGGGCCGTTGCAGCAGGAGTTCACCCATGGGCCGCGCTTGTCCGAAATGCGCCGGAAGATGGTCCTGCAGGCGGTCTTCGGTGGCGACTACGCGTACTTCCGTGCACTCAGCCCGTGGGTATTGGCCGAAGAGAATGCAGACGCGGTCCGGCAGACCATGCGCATGCGCCTGGTGATCGGCGAACTCGACGAGATGCTGGCGGTCACGCGTGAGTTCCACGCGCACCTGGCAGAACTCGGAATTCCTCACAGCTTCACGGTGCTGCCCGGCATCGGTCATGATTCGCGCGCGGTGCTGCTCGGCCTCGGCGACGCAGGCTGGGCGTTCTACCGTGAGGCCCTCGCCCCCCTTAGTGACGCTGTCCCCGCCGACTGAGGTTGTAATCCAGGGGGAGCGGCGCGACCATCGCGCGAGCCGGCGCGATCAGAACAGCGGCACGTCCAGCCGCACACCGCCCTGCCTGGCGGACTCGTGAGCCAGCACGCCGGGCAGGCAGAAGTCCATCGAGCGCGCCTCGTCGAACGGTGGCGCGGTGTCATCGACCACGCTGTGCACGAACTCGTCCACCATCACCTGCAGGTGGTCGCGACCGTCCTCGCGCTCGTGCCACGGCATGGGCCAGTCGCGCCACCCCGGCTGGTCGTCGGTCGAGATCAGCACGCGCAGCGCCTCGGGCGTGCGGTAGTCGGTGTTGATGACGCGGATCGAGCCCTCGGTGCCGTACAGTGCCGCGCACCAGATGAACGGGTGGCTGAGCATGAAGCCGTTCGTGAGGCTGATGGTGCGCCCTCCCTCGGTCTCGAGGATGGCGGTCTCGAGCGGGAAGACCTCGACGCCCGCGACCTCCTGCCGCCCGCCCACGATCCCGGTGGCGTTGATGCAGCGGTCGCCCATGAGCTGCAGCAGCGGGCCGAGGGTGTGCGAGGAGTACGCCAGCGGCGGCAGGTCGGTGAAGCGCCACGACCGCGTGTGCTGCTCCTCCGCCGCCGAGAGCGGGCGCACCGGCCGGCAGTCGTGCGTGTACTCGGCCATCCCGCCGATGATCTCGCCGAGCATGCCGTCCTCGACGACCTGCGCCAGCCGCCCGCACCAGCCCATGTAGATGTAGTCCTCTGCCAGCATGTACTTCAGGCCGCGCTCGCGCACCAGCGCGACGATGTCCCGCGCCTGCTCGGCGGAGTAGACGTTGGGCGTCTCGACCAGCACATGCGCGCCCGCCCGCAGCGCAGCCAGCGACTGCGGCGCATGCGCCGGCCCGGGGGTGACGATTGCGACCAGGTCGGGCTTCACGGCGTCGAGCATCTGGTCGAAGTCCGCGAAGCCCGCGAAGTCCGAGTGCTCCTCCAGCTTCTCCGGGCGAGCGTCGCAGACCGCGACCACCTCGCAGTGCTCGTTCTCCTGCAGGAGTTTGACGAAGGTCGAACCACGGTTGAGCCCGGCGACTACGCAGCGCAGCATCATGTCGATCACCTTCTCGGACGAGATCAGCGCTCGTGGCCATCCTGCGGGGGCCAGGCTACCACGCGGCCCGCCTTTGCCGTCAGCCCTTCCGCCCGAATACGTTGCGCACGACTCACCGCATGGCGCCCTCGGGCGCCCGGTGGCGCAGGTGCGCGCCACCACCTCCGTCGGCGCGGCGCGCGGCGCTTACCGGCCCCACGTTACTCCAGGATCAGCCAGCCGCGCGATTGCAGGTCCCAGTTTGAGCTTGAGGTCGGGAACCAGTTTGAGATCTCCAGGTACTCACGGTTGCCGATGACGTTGCGCACGAAGTTCATCTTCAGCAGCGTGGTCCCTGACGCATCCACGCCGATCTCGGCCAGCGGCACCGAGAACTCCAGCGTCCAGCCCTCGCCGGGCCGGTGCTGCGCGGCCGCCACGATGTCGGCGTTCCAGGTTGCGTCCTTGTGCAGCGCGTCGTAGATGTTCGGCGTCTCCTCGCAGTTCAGGATAACCTGGAAGAAGTCGTCCGGGTCGGTGGCATCGGGCGAGTTGAGCAGCAGCTCCACTGAGTCGTCGCTCCACACGCGGCCATCACGGCCGGTGGAGGAGACGTAGAACTCCTCCTTGGTCTGCCCGCACCAGGCGGCGACGTAGAGCCGCCGGCCGTCGTGCACCATGCGGAACCAGGTGTCGAACTGGGCCGGGCTGCCCTTCTGCAGCACGAAGAAGCCGGTGTAGCTCGGCACCGTCTCACCGCCGACGCTCTGCCAGACCGCGTCGCTGAGGTCGCCGTCGATGGTCGGGGGCGCGTCGGTGCGCCGGGCCATGGCCACCCGCCCGGCCGAGAACGCGACCTCATCAAGCAGCGACTTCTCGCCCGGCGAGAGTTCACGTCCGCCCAGGGCCTCGCGGGCAACGCTGGTGAGGAGCCCCTGGACGGCCTCGGGCGTCAGCGTGCCCGCGTCCCGCGCGCGCCGCATGGCCTCGTTCGAGAGCGTACCGGCGAGCAGCGCCTTGGCCTCGGTGTAGGCGCCATGCACCCGCTCTACCGGCTCGGTGACCTGCCACGGCTTGATGTCGCGCCACTGCATGTACAGGTCGAGGTCCCAGCGCGGTCCGGTCACGCTGGCCAGTGCCGCCAGCGCCTCACCGATGGTCGCCACACTGTCCGCCCTGGGCAGGGCCTCCCGCGCGGCGTGGTAGCGGCCCGAGAGGATGCGCGTGACGCCGAGGCTGTCGGAGAAATAGCGCACGCGGCGCCGGGTGTCGTCGGTCTTCGCCGCCGCGAGCGCCTCGTCGAGGATCGCCTGCGCCTGTTCGATCTGCTCGGGCGGCCACTCGAGGAACTGCTCCGGGTCCCGGAAGAACCACCACCGCGGCTTGCCGGTCTCAGGGTCGATCACGGTTGCGCCGCGCCGGCCGACCTCCTCGCACATGTCCATATACCGGCGCATGGGCTCGGCGGCCTCGGCGAACATGCCGGTGGCGAAGTCATCGAGCAGCGCCTCGGTGTCGCGCTGCGGGTCCCAGAGCAGCTTGGTGAAGATCCAGACTTTCCAGCCGTCGAGGCCCCAGTTGGGGTAGACTTCGCTGTAGCAGGCGCGCGCACCGTTGGCGTAGGCATGGCGCAGCGCGCTGGCCAGGTAGTCCGTGTGCGCCTCCGGGATGGAGAAGCCGGCGCCGAAGTACCACTCGTAGATGCCCATCTGTCGGGCAATGCGTCCCCATTGCTCGATGTTGGCGTTGCGTTCAGCCAGGGCTTCGGGGTCGCGGTAGACCGCGGGCAGGCTGACGTAGAAGGGCATGATGTTGGGCTCAATGGTCATGCCCTCATAGGGCGACTTCGAGTACGAGTAGGCCAGCGTGCCAATGATCCGGTCCGGGTGCGTCTGGGCGACTTCCCGGGCGATGCGGTTGGCGAACTGCCAGAACAGCCGCGAGCGGTTCTCCTCCCCGGGCACGCCCACGTTCTCCGACAGTGCCAGGCAGCTCGGGCAGTTGCAGTAGCCGCCGCCATCATTGGGCGCGATGGAGACCGAGTTGAGCTGCGGGTCGGCGTCGAACTGGGCGCGGATGTTGGCGACGATCTGCGCGATGGCCCCCTCGCTGGTCATGCATGGCTGCCAGCCCGACGAGGAGTTCTTCGTCGGCGGCCGACGCTCACCGTCGATGAGCGGGAACCAGTCGGGGTGCTCGGCGCCGTAGACCTCCGGGTTGAGCAGCCGGTACAGGTTGTGATGGAAGGCGAAGCGGGGGCGCAGCAGGTTGGCGTTCGCCCACGCGACCCAGATCGGCTGGCCGAAGCGGTCGGGGATGTTGGCCGGCTGCATGCCCGAGAACCAGCGCATGAGGAACGCGGGCTCCTGCACATCGTCGAGGGCGTCGAACACCAGGCGCTCATGGCGCGGCACCACCGTGCCGATCTCGCCCGGCAGATACCAGCGCACCCCGCAGTGGTCCTCGAGGAAGCGGTAGACCGCGAATTCGCTGGCCCACGGGGTGTGGCCCGCGAGCACCAGGTCGCCGTCCATGCCGCGAATAATGAAGCCGTCCTGGTCGAGGGCGTCGATCTCGGCGCCGAAGCGCTCGGCGACGGCGGCGGTCTTGCCGATGTGCACGAGCGGGCCCTCGGGCGGCGGGGCGGCCACTCGGCCGAAGGCGCCGGTCGCGAGGTCGAGGCGATCGACGCTGTCCGAGCCCTCCGAGCGGATGTCCAGCACGCGGGCGGTCATCTCCGCCACGTAGACCGCGAGCTGCCGCGCGGCCATGCCCGAGCCCCCCGCACCGCTTTCGGCGACCAGTATCTCGGCCCTGGCGCCGTCATCAACCACGACCGCCGAGGTGTCCTGCGCCCATGTCGGGGCGAGGAGCGCAAGTGCGACCGGCACGAATGCGAAATGCTTCATGGCGGGGCCCTCCCGGCGTTGTGGGGCGTGTCAGTCGTCCAGCTCGAGCAGTTTGATCGCGTTCTCGCGCGCGACCTTGTTGAAGACGGTCTCGCTGATCTTGCCCGAGTCGCGCCACTCGATCAGCAGGTCGCTCATGGGCAGTGGCTGGTGCGGGCTGCACAGGTCGGTGCCATACAGCAGCCGGTCCTGGAACTCGGTCACGAACTTGGGCCCGTAGTCGGGATCGCGCGCCAGGGCATTGTGCGGCGTCGCGTCCGAGAGGTCGCCGTAGAGGTTCGGGTAGCGGCGCATGAGCTTGGGCACCACGCCCTCCTCGCGGATCGGCCCGGTGGGGAGGATGCCGATCTGGTGGCCGCGCGGGCCGAAGATGATGGCGCGCTCACCGGGCGTCTCCAGCCTGGCGATCTCGGACCAGAACGTTGGCCCGTGGCCGAGGATGATCAGCTTGGGGAAGCCCTGCAGCGTGTGCTCGAGTTGTGGCAGGCCCGGGTCATCGTAGAGGCCGAAGTCGCCGCCCACCTGGTCGGAGCCGTCGAAGGTCACCGGCAGGCCGACGTCCTCGGCATGGCGGAAGAGGTTCTGCACGAGCGGGTGCATCATGGGCAGGTTACACATCACCTCGCCAAGGCCCTTGCAGCCGGCGTCCTTGTAGTGCGCCAGCACCTTGCCCAGCGGGGCGTTGGGGGAGTTGGTCAGCAGCCGGGGGTCGATGTTGCACCACGGGATGAGGCGGTCCGGGTACTGCTCGGCCATCTCGAGGATATCCTCGTTGGCCTGGGGGAAGTAGACCTCGGGGCTGACGATCGGCAGGATGCAGCCGCGCTCGATGCCCTCGGCGTCATAGCGCTCGATCAGCTCGTCAGGCGTGCAGAAGTCGCACAGCGCGGGCGGCTTGATGCGATAGGCGTGGCAGTGGATGTCGATGAACATGGCGGTGCTCCTCTCGTTTGACCTCGCCACCTCCGGCCGCCTTCCGGCGGCCGGCTCCTGCCTCTGTCCCTGGTCAGCTCAAGCCCGGCCTCCCGGAGTTCGCGTGCGCCCTGCGGGCGCGGCGGCCGCTTCAGGAGGATGCTGCGCATCCTCACGGCAACGACATCATGCACTCGCCGGGGAAGGCGCCGTTTAGAGCTGCGACAGCACCTCCGCCGCCGTCTGCTCATAGAGCTGCTGCCATTCAGGGGCGAGCAGGCACTCGGTTACCTCGTAGCCCCCCATCGCGTACTCGCTCGCGGGCGCGCCGTAGTGCACGTAGCCGTTCGAGAACGCGGCCATGAAGGTATAGCGGTGGGGCGAGGCGCGCTTGACGTTGAGGCCCACCTGAGTGAGCACTTCGGCGGGCGACGTGATCAGCACACACTCGCCGATGCGGATGCCCTGCACCTCGGCCTCGATGGTGTCCTCACCGGACTCATCGTTAAGCGCCTTGTGGTGCCGGAGCGTGCTGATATTGCTCTGGATGCGCGCGATCCGTTCCATGGCGCGTATGTTGTGCAGGTACTTGGCGATGTTTTTGCGGTTAAGCTCGTCAAGTGCGGTCATCTCGTTACTGCCCCGTGCCTCTGCCTGCATGTAGCGGTATGAGTAGTCCGCCGGCCACTGCGGGTTCAGGGAGTACTGCAGATACAGTGGGAGGAACGACCGGAAGTTGAGCGCCATGCCGGCCATCGAGTTCAGCAGTTCCTCGCGCTCCTGCTCCAGCTCGGCGATGCGCTCGGGGATGTCGGTCCTGCGCGGCAGGCGGATGGTCTTCGAGACGACCTTGAGCCGCGTGTCCACGCCGGTCTGGATATCCGCCAGCGCCTTGATCGTGCTGTGGCCGAGCATCATCCCCAGCGGCTGCGAGTCGCGCGGCTGCCAGAAGGCCTTGTAGAGCACTTCGGTCATGTCGCCCCCGGCGCCCTGCAGGAACAGGGCCATCGCGCCCTCGCCCAGGCAATCCTCGATGAGTTCGGAGGCGAAGCCCGGGAAGTTGGCGGTCACCGGTCCACCGGGCATGCCGATGAGCGGGTGGCAGGCGTAGTTGTAGACCACCGCCAGCGGTCGCCCGTCCATGCGATCAACGCGCAGGATGCCGATCTCGGGGTCCACGGGCCCCAGGCCCGCGACCTCCTCGTCGGGCGGGCAGGGGTTGGCCTGGCGAATCGTCCAGCCTTTCCCGTCCTTGAGCCGCAGTGTGCGGTTGATGACGAAGCGGTCCTCGTGGCCCACGCCCACGCCGATGCGCACCTCGACCATGTCCTCCATCGCCCGGCGGACGGCGTCGAAGGTCCGATCGACCTGCTCGGCGTCGTCCCCCAGCATGCGACGCGGCGGATGGGTGTGCGAGGCGTTTACCAGCACGTTGCCGCCGGGAATGCCCAGCTCCTCCTCGATGCGCGCGCGCAACTGCGGCAGGAAGTCATCGCCGACATCGAAGATCATGCCGATGGCGACCACGTCCATGGCGATGATGGCCACCTGCGTCTCGCTGTTGTCCAGCACCAGCGCCTTGGCATAGAGCGGGTCGTGGACCGGGACGCTCTCATCGCTGGTGGTGATGTCGCTCTTTGCCACCCCGGCGCGCAGCGAGCCGCGCCCGTTGTTGTGCACTGTCGGTTCGTCGCTCATGACGTCCTCCTGTATGCCGACGACTTTCGCTCCAGGTCAGCCCAGTCGCCTGAGGTCGTACTCCAGCGCGGTGTCGTAGAAAGCCAGGATGTTGTCCAGCGGCGTGTCGTGCTGCACGACGTTGGAGGGCGCGAGGATCAGCCCACCGTTGTATGCGCAGCCCTCGATCAGGTCGGTCACGTGTTTGCGCACGTCACTTACGGTGCCGAAGGGCAGCACCTGCTGGATCGATCCACACCCGTCCATGGTAATGACGTCGCCCCAGCGGCGTTTGACCTCGAAGGGGTCCATGCACTCGGGCTGAATGGGGTTGATGATGTCGAAGCCGATCTCGACGAGATCGTCCAGGATCTCCATCAGACTCCCGTCGGAGTGTATGAAGACATGCAGATCCGGGTTGATCTCCTTGCCCGCGGCTATCAGCGCCGCGAGTCGGGGCTTGTCCAGCTCGCGCCACGATTGCACGCCCATGATCAGCCGATCCTGCATGGCGATGTCGCCGCCGATGCTGAACATGTCCACGCCCGCGGTGGCGCAGCGGCGCATGATCTCGGTCCAGGTCTCGTAGATGCGGTCGTAGAGCGCGTTCTTGAAATCCTTGCCGATGAGGTAGTCCATCAGGTTCTGCTGCATGCCGCGCAGTCGCCAGGCGGTCTTGTAGGGCTGCTCCACGCCCGCGCCGACCCAGTACCCTGCATCTTTCAGGCGCTGCACCCTCGCGGGCAGTTTCGGGTCGTTGATGAGCCGGTCGGGGCCCGGGAACGGATAGGCGGCAAGGTCATCAATCGAGGCGTCTTCGAGCGGCGCCCGGATGTACTCCACGTACTTCCCGCCCGCGCCTACCCGCTGGATGGCACCCCAGCGATCCTCGAAGGTGCGGTCATCAAGCCAGCGATACGCCTGGGTCGAGCCGGGCCAATCGCCGGGGCGTACCTCGAGATCATCGCGGGCATCCCACTCATCCCAGCGGATGCCCACCCCCACACTCGCCCAGCCCTCAACCCCCAGACGCTTGAGCACCTCGTCCCAGTCCTCGGTGTTGAAGTGCGCCAGCAGTTCGCGCTTGACCTCGTCGCGGGGCGTGAGTTTCAGGGGGACGTGATCGGCCAGTTCGTGGTTGATCGTGCGCTCGATGCGCTCGCGCGGGTTCATGGCTCACCCGGATGGTGATGGGGCGGACTCGTTGGCGCGCCGCGGCAGCGCGAAGTTGACCACGGGACGCGGACAATCCTTCTCGGAGGCGACTTCAGGGGAGGCGATCCTGTCGCACCGGGCGGAGCAGCTCGAGGAGGGCGCGTAGACCCGCCCGGTCGGACATGGTCCACGCGCCGAAGCGATCGATGCTGTCCGCGGCCGCGAGGAATGCGGCCGCAGCCTCCGACGCCGGCGTGCGCTCCAGCACCACCTGCACGGTCACCTGGCAGTCGGGGTTGATCGACTTGATGAGCGCGCGACGTTCGCGCGTGAGCGCCACGAACGCCTCCTGTCCGGCGGTCTGCAGGGGGCGCTGGTGCTGCAGGCCGATGCCATCGACATGTGCCGCGAGGCGGAGGAGGTCGGGGTCTCGCGTGAGCATGTTATGCGTCGGTCCCCAGATCATGCGGTAGCCGTGCCGGTGGCACAGCTCGGCGAAACGCGGCACCAGCTCGTCAAGACGCTGCAGCTCGCTCATCGGAGTCATGCCTGCCTCGGAGTTCCAGGCGATGGCATCCACGCACTCGGGCAGGTCGGCTATTTCGCGCTCAAGGTCTTCGAAGGTCGAGAGCACCAGCGTGCGTTCGATGCCCTCCATGTCCACCGCCGCCAGCTCGCTGAGCGCCCGGGCGAGTTTCTCCTCGCTCCAGGTGGGCTCCTGGCCGCGCCGTGCGCCGCGGCTCGCAATGGCGTAGACGGCGTCGCCGGGCAGCAGCAGGTCCTTCACGTCCTCGTAGAACCACGAACGCACCGAGAAGGGGATGGAGGCGGGCGTGTCGGCCGCCTCCGTGGCGGCGGGGACGGTGAGTGTGACCACGAGAGCGAGCGCGAGACGCA
Source organism: uncultured Armatimonadia bacterium (assembly GCA_964617715.1). Lineage (GTDB taxonomy): Bacteria > Armatimonadota > Zipacnadia > Zipacnadales > UBA5352 > JALGVA01. The sequence continues at coordinate 23,952 of CAZTZN010000003.1, forward strand.
TGACCCGGCTCCTTATATCTTGATCGCAGCAGGCTCAGATCTTCAGACGAATCGGCTTGGCAAGGTACTCAGCGCCTGCGGCCGGTTGACCGGTGAGCTTTGAATCGAGACCGGCGAGCGCGAAGTTCACGGTCGGCACGACATCATGAAGGACTCGGCACGTCGGATGGCGCATTGTCCCCCGCGCGCGCAAGCACGCGCGCGGGGGGGACAGCCGGCGAACTGAGACCTCGCAGCACGCAACGCACTCCACATCGAAGCAGGGACCGGGCGGTTCATGCATTACCCGTTCGCGCCGGTGGGCGCGGCGCAGGTGCCCGCGCGCGAGCGATTTGTTGTGCGGCCGAAAGGGGACCGACGGATGAGCCAGATGCTCAAGATGGACTGGCGGCTGATGTTCATCCTGCTGGCGTGGATGCTGATGGTGCTTGCGCCGCTGGTGGTGATCCGCGCCACGGTGGCTCCTCACGTGGGCCAGTTGGAGTGGATCGGGATCTGCATCGGCGCCTTCCTGACGCTGACGCTGCCGCGCACCTTCATGCTGGCGGTGCGCGAGCGCGAGGAGCGCATCCTGCTGCGCCCCCGTTGGGCCGAGCTCAAGTGGGACCTCAGTGTCGTCTTCCTGACCGCCACCATCGTCAGCAGCTTCCCGCCCACCCGCGGCTGGCGCTCGATCGCCGACCTGGCCATCATCATCGTCGCGGTCTCCGCGGTCATGGGGCTGCTGATCGTGCGCGGCAGCTCGCGCATCGAGGAGCAGCCGCGACTGTTCGACTATGAGCGCGAGCAGTTCGAGGAGGGCGCCAAGTGAGCGGCACGCCCATCAACATCGGTGGTGTCTTCCCGCACCTGCACGTGACCGCCGACATGGCGCCGCGGCGTAGCGAGGCGGGCATCGGCGCGCTCATGCCCTGGGCCGACCGGTTGTGGCTGATCACCTACCCGTCGAACCGCACCAGCGGCTCGGGCACCGGGCTCTACGAGATAATGCCCGACCTCACCATGCGCAGGCGCCCCGAAAGCGTCGTGGGCACCTACGCCAACCGCCTGCTGCACTCCGCCACCGACCAGGTGGTTATCGGCCCGCACGTGATCGACCCCGATGGTCAGGTGCGCACCATCGAGGCGCTGGTGGAGCATCGGCTGACCGCGACCATGGCCCACCTCTACGACCCGAAGCGCATGGTCTACTTCCTGACCATGGAGGGCCTGTTGTTCGAGGTAGATATGGAGACCCTCGCCTGCGAGCTGCTCTGGGACCTCAAGGGTGAGCTGGCCTTGCCCGCGGACGCCTGGCCACACTTCAAGGGCGCGCACACGGGTATGGGCCGCGTGGTGGTGTGCAATAACACGTACGATGAGCCGGAGTACCTGGGTCGCAGGCGGGCGGGGCGGCTGGCCGAGTGGGATGGCGAGATGTGGCGCACCATCACCGAAGAGCCGTTCATGGAGGCCGCCGGGCGGCGCAACCTGGGCGGGGCGATCTTCGCCACCGGCTGGGACAACGCTTCGGCGCTGCTGAAGGTGCTGATCGGTGGGAAGTGGCGCACCTGGCGGCTGCCCAAGGCCAGTCAGTGCTACGATCACGGCTGGCTGACCGAGTGGACGCGTATCCGGGAGGTGGAGACCGAGCGCTTCCTGATGGACTGCCACGGGATGTTCTACGAGCTGCCCGCGCAGGTCTACGGCGGTGACATCCTGCCCATCAAGCCGATCTGCCGGCACCTGCGCATCATCCCCGACTTCTGCGCGTGGATGGGCCTGCTGGTGTTGGCAGGCAATCAGACCACGCCCAACGGGGACACCAACCTGCTGGCGGGCCAGCCGCAGGCCAATCTGTGGCTGGGCAAGACCGATGATCTGTGGCATTTCGCCAAGCCCGCCGGGTGGGGCGGGCCGTGGCGGCGTACGCCGGTGACCGCGGGCGTGCCCTCCGACCCGTTCCTGATGACCGGATTCGAGCACAAGTGCCTGCATCTCTCGCAGCTCTCAGCGGGCGCCGTCGAGTTCACTGTTGAAGTGGACTTCCTCGGCGATGGCAGCTTTGGCGCGGCCGAGACGGTCACTGTGGCCGCGGGCGCGCACGCCACGCACACCTTCCCGGAGGGCTTCTCGGCACACTGGGTGCGCATAGTCGCCGACCGCGACTGCATTGCGACGGCGCAGTTCGTGTACTCGTAGCCAGGAGCGATGGCCGATGACCGGCCAGACCGTCCGGTGGCATGGCCCCTCGGAAGCGGTCGGCGGCCCCGCATCGGCTGGGGAGAAGCCCACGGGTGTGTACCTGGCCCGCGCCGGTCTTGCCGATCGCAGCGACTGAGCGCATCAGACCGCACTGGCGCTGTGCTTTGACAGCCGAGGGGCCTTGTGATATAGTCACTTCGAGCAACAACGGCACTATCGGCCGGCAGCGCGCCAGTGCGGGTCGCTGCGCCGAGAGGGGTGTTCACCGTGCTCGACGCCAGGCGTGCGTTCGTGGTCACCGCAGTCATCCTTGCCGCCGCCACGGTCGCCACCGCAGGCACGTTGACCGTGCAGGGAGCCGGCGGACTGTCGCTGGAGATTACCTGTGACGTGCCGCCCTCCGACAGCGCCACGCCCGAGATCAGCGGCGTGGTCAGCATCGCCCCCGTCTCCGAGGCGCTGCGTGACCGGCCCATGATGCTCTACGTGGATGGTGTCGCGCGCGGCCTCACCGGATCATCGGCCGGCCGGTTCGACATCGACACCGGCGCGCTGGGCGAGGGAGAGCATGTCCTGCGCGTTGACGCCCTGGCGGGCGAGCAGCTCATCGCCTCCACCGGGAGCATCCCGGTGACGGTGCTCACCGCCGCGGAGGCGACCGCTCGGCAGCTTCCCCCCACCGATCTCGGCGGTGGCACGCCGGCGTTCGTCAAGCTGTATCGGCCGCGCATCTACCGCGAGATCGTCTACTTCAACAACCGCGAGGCCGACCTCGAGAAGCACGCCTTCATCCGTGACGGGCGCGTCTACATCACGCTCACCGACCTCATGCGTCACATCGGCGGCAGTATCATCTGGGGCCCCGATGACGATGACCTCGAGGTCGAGCGCAACGGCATCACGGTGGAGTTGTCCCCCAACAGTCGCACGGTCTACGTCAATGGCGTGCGCCAGCGGCTGGACCGACCCACCATTCGTCGCGCCAACCGCACCTACGTTCCGGTGCGGCCGTTCGCGGCGCTGTTCGGCATCGCCACCGAGTGGGACTTCCAGGATGATCGCGCCTACGTGACCTACGCCGAGTAGCTGGCGACCGGGCCTGCAGGCGGGCTGAGCATGATCGCAGCAGACACCGCAGATGAGTTGGTCGCCACGGCACGCCGGGCACGACAACGGGCGTATGCCCCATATTCGGACTTCACCGTCGGCGCGGCCGTCCTGTGCGCCGACGGTCGCGTTTTCGCGGGCTGCAACGTGGAGAACGCTTCACCGGGCGCGACCGTCTGCGCCGAGCGGGTGGCGATATTCACCGCGGTGGCCGCGGGTTGCGGGCAGATCAGGGCCATCGCGATCGCAGGGCCGGGCGAGGAGCCACTGCCACCATGCGGCATCTGCCGCCAGGTGATGATTGAACTCGCGCCCGATGCGGTTGTCATCATGGCCGGGGACGACCGCACCCGCACGAGCACGGTTGCCGCGCTGATGCCCGATGCCTTCGGCGCGGGCAAGTTGCGGGGACGCACCTGAGGATGACGCCGGGGAGTGGTACGGGGTGATCTGCATCGGCCGGCGAGGATGCGCGCACGCGGGCCGGACCCGAACGCGCTGCTTCACGCTACTGATTGCGGTTGTGGTCGCGGCGTGGCCCGGATCCGCCTGCATTGCCGGGGCGGCGGTGCGTGCCGCGGCGGCCGAGCCGGTCGCCGGCCCGGCGGACGATCGAGCGCCCGCGCCGGCCCGCCGGCTCATTGAGATCACCCAGGTGCTCCCGACCTACGCGGCCCTCGCCGGTGGTGCCGGGCGAGTGGTCATGCCCGGCGTACACAGCACCCGTCGCATCGAGTACGACCTGGTGGCCGACCGAACGGTGAGCATCCGGTTGGCTCTCGCCGAGCCACTCGTGGTGTACAGCCGACCCGGCGACGGTCAGACCCCGCCGCGCATGGCCCTTACCTTCGACGACGGCCCGAGCGCGGTGTACACGTCGCAGATCATGGATATCTTCGCCCGGCACGGGGGGCGTGGCACCTTTTTCGTGATGGGCGGGCTCGTGAACAGGCGCAAAGACCTTATCGAGCGCCTGGCGCTCGAGGGGCATGAGGTCGGGATCCACACCTGGTGGCACGCCAACCTGACCGAGCTGTCCGACGATGCCATCGTCTCCGACCTGGCCCGTTGTCGGGCGGCGCTCGACCCGCTGATGCAGCGGCCGGTACGCTGGGTGCGTCCGCCCTACGGGGCCGTGGACGCGCGCGTGCGCAGGGTCGTCACCAACGCGGGCTATCATGTCGCCATGTGGTCGATTGACCCGCGCGACTGGCAAAGGCCCGGCTCGTCGGTGATTGCCCGCCGTATCCTGAACAACGCGCGCGACGGCGCGGTGGTCGTGCTGCATGACGGTGGGGGCAACCGCGCGGGCACCGTCGCCGCAATGCGCACGGTGGTCCCGGCGCTCATTGAGCGCGGCTTCGAGCTGGTCACGATGTCCGAGCTGGCGGGCTTCGCCGACCCCCCGCCGACCGAGCGCGGCATGGTGCTGACCATCGACGACCACCGCTTCGTGGTCGAGAACGACTTCGAAGACATGCGGGTTCTCGTGGACGGGATGGAGGTCGAGCTGGGCACGCCTCCGGTGCGCACCGAGGGCCAGTTCCTGGTTCACGGCCGCCCGGTATTGCGCGCGCTGGGCGCGACGGTGAACTGGGATGCCGAGCACCTCGCGGTCGGCTTCACCGCCGCGCGCGGTCAGTTCGATGTGCGCCTCGACACCTTGCAGGTTACGCGTGACGGCGCGCAGTTGTTCGTGCGCGTTCCGTCCGTCTACTACCACAAACTCGGGTTGCTGCCGGTGTGGCTCATCGCCAACGCGTGCAACGCCACCGTGGAAGTGGACGAGCAGGCGCGCACGATAAGCTTCTTCACCACGCAGGCCGCCAACCTGGGGCGAACGCCGCCGCGCCCCGCCGGCGGACTTGCCCTGCGCGGCCTCGATGGCATGAGCGTCTGCGGCGTGCCCGCCGAAGCGTGGATGCAGACCGGCCTCGCGATCCTGGGAGTGCATGCTGCTGTCCTCATCTGATCGTGCAGCCCGACCGGCCCGGGCCGTCGCCGCCATGTCAGGCGGTGTGGACAGCTCCGTAGCCGCCATGCTGGCCGTGCGCGCGGGCGTGGAGGCCATCGGTGTCACCCTCGGGCTGCCTGGTGGCGATGCGGCGTCGGCCCGCGCCGTGTGCTCACTGCTGGGCATCGAGCATCGTGAGGAAGACGTGTCGGAGGCCTTCGAGGCCCGGGTGCTCAGTCCGTTCATCGCCGCCTACGCTGCGGGACGTACGCCCAACCCCTGCGTACTGTGCAATCCGCTGGTCAAGTTCGCGACGCTGGCGCGGCTCGCTGATGACCTGGGGTGCGAAGGCATCATCAGCGGCCACTACGCGCGTGTGCGTTGCGAGGCGGGGGAATGGCACCTGCTGCGCGCGCTTGATCGCGCCAAGGATCAGTCGTACATGCTCTACCGACTGCCTCAGCGCATCCTGGCGCGTCTGATGCTCCCGTTGGCTGAGGAGACGAAAGACGAGGTGCGCGAGCTGGCCAACGAGGCCGCCCTGGCGGTGACCGAACGTGCCGAGAGCCAGGATGCGTGCTTTGCCCCCGATGGCGAGGTGGCCGCGCTGGTTGCAGCTTCCCGCCCGGACGCCGCCCGCCCCGGGCCGATCCTCGATGGTGGAGGTCAGGTGATCGGCCGCCATCGCGGGCTGGCGCACTACACCGTGGGCCAGCGGCGGGGGCTGGGCATCGGAGGGCCGGGTGGTCCATTTTACGTGCTGCGCATCGATGCGCGGCGTAATGCGCTCGTCGTCGGGCCCGAAAGGGAGCTGTGGGTCGAGGGCTGCGCAGTTGAGGACGTGTGCATCGTCGGCACGGCCCCCGGCCCCGAGTTCGAAGCCAGGGTGATGACCCGTTACCGAGGCACCGAGACTCCGGCGCTGGTGCGCATCGACGGAGACCGCGCCACCATCCATTTTGAACGCCCGCACCGTGCTCCGGCGCCGGGCCAGTCGGCCGTATTCTATCAGGGCGAACGCCTGGTCGGAGGCGGCATAATCGCGCCCGAGCCCGAATCAGGCGCCTGACTTCGCCCGAATGACGGTGAGAGTCGTCGATAGGGGATCGACCGTGATCGATCTGCACAATCATATCATGCGCTACGTGGTGCCGGTTCACCGCACCGAGCCCGACATCGAGATCGCGGTCAGAATGGCCGAGATCGCCGCCGCTGATGGCATCCGCATCATCGTCTCGACACCGCACTTCCGGCCTGAGGCGCTGGGAGATCGCCTGCCGGCGGTGTACGCCATGATGCGTGAAGGTGTGGCCGAACTCAACGGGGTTCTCCGTGAGCGCGGCATTGACGTTGAGGTGGTGGATGGAGCCGAGGTGCAGCTCTGGGAAGGGCTGCCCGACCTGGCCGACGCCGGGCTGCTGCCGACGCTCGGCGAGGGACGGCACGTGCTCATCGAACTGCCCATCGCCAGCTACGCGACCTACGCCGAGCAGGTGCTGTTCGCGCTGCAGCTCAAGGGCCTTCAGCCGGTGATCGCGCACTTCGAGCGCATGGCCAGCGCGCCCACACGCGAGTTCGACGCCGAGGTGTTGGTGTCGCGCGGTATCAAGCTGCAGGTAAACTGCGAGAGCCTGCAGGCGCGGCGGGGGAGAGCGGTGCAACGCGCCGCCCAGGACCTGATCCGCCGGGGCCTCGCCGCCGGGCTGGGCTCGGACGCACACGATCCCGAGGACTCGCCGCCACGCCTGAGCGCCTGCCGCCGGGCCGTCAACCGCGCGGGAGGACAGGGCGCTTTCGAGCGCCTCACGTGGGAGCAGCCGCTGGAGATCATCGGCCGCGGTTGATCGCACATCTGTGCGAGCCCGCGCCGCTTGACTGTGCAGGGCCGAAGGCCTACAATAGCGCGCGGAGGCAGATCATGAGACAGTCACGCTCGTCGCTCGTCTCCGGAGCGAGGTACTGGCTGCTGGCGTGGTCTGTCCCCCTCTCCATCGGCGTCGGCTGGGGTGCGGGATGGCTGCTCGATGGGCATTTCGGCACCGATCCATGGCTTCAGATCATCGGCTTCCTGCTGGGAGCAGTGGCAGGCCTGAAGCAGATCCTCCAGCTCGTGGACGGCGATGACAGCTAGATTCTGGTCGCAGCGCCCCGGTAGCGCCGTGGCGGCGGCCGCCGCCATCTCGCTCATCGTCGCGGTGACAGTCTACGTCCTGTGCGGGCGTCACGTCGCGCTGGGCTTTGTCGGTGGGGTGGTTACGGGAGCGGGCATGCTCAGCGCGTTCGTCCGTGTACTCAACAAGGCGTCCGTTCCTGCCGAGGAACGTGTAGGGCCAACCTGGCCGGGGACCCTGCCGCACGTGGGCGAATTCGCCGTCGTTGCTGCTGTGGGGTAGCTGGTTATCGTCGTCTGGCGGGGCAATGCCGTCGCCTTCGCCGCCGGCTACACTGTTGCGCTGATCGCGCTGCTGGTTGGCTCGGGGCGACGCGGATTTGACATGCATACCGGCAGGCCCACCTGGGACTGACACAAGTGCACGAAGAACACGGAAGCTGGCTCAAACCGATCGCCGACCTGCTGCCCGCGAGTTGGCACGGCTTCGTGGATGTCTACGTGCTCAACGGTTGGCTGATCATGCTCATCCTGGTGCTGCTCGCCTGGCTGGGCACGCGCCGACGCGCACGGGTTCCGCGTGGTCTGCAGAACGCCTGGGAGATGTACGTGGTCTTCGTGCGCGATTTCTGTGTCGAGCAGATTGGCCCCGGCGCCGAGAAGTACGCGCCCTTGCTGGGCACGCTCTTCATCTACATCCTGTTCATGAATCTGTTCGGCCTGATCCCGGGCTTCATCACGCCGACCATGTCGATCAACGTAACGGCGGCGCTGGCGCTCTCGGTGTTCCTGTTTGTACAGTACTCGGGCTTCGCCCGGCAGGGCGTGGGCTATCTCATGAATTTTGTCGGCGAGCCCTGGTGGTTGTTCCCAATCAATATCCCGGTGCACGTGATTGGGGAACTGGCCAAGCCGCTGTCGCTGGCCGTGCGTCTTTTCGGCAACATGTTCGGCGAGGAGACGGCCATCTTCCGTATGGCAGCCTTGGGCGCGATGATCCTGCCCTTTACGTACATCCCGATCCCGGTACAGATCATCAACGTGGCGCTGCACCTGATCATCGGCCCGATCCAGGCGTTCGTCTTCTTCATTCTCAGCGCCGCTTACATTGAGATGGCGATACAAGTCCACGAGGGCGAGCACGAGGACGCACACGACGCGGACGACACAACCCCTGAGCACGCGCTGGAGCCGATCGAGCAGGCTGGCTGAGCGCGTAGGGTAAGCACAGACGCATGGTCTGGAGGGACGACGAGCATGGACTATCCCAGCGCGTTGGCACTGGCGGTCGGCTTTGGTCTACCACTCGCGGTGGCGCTGGCGGCGCTCGGACAGGGGCGCGCGGCCGCGGCCGCCATGGAGGGCATCGCGCGCCAGCCTGACGCCGCGAGCAACATCCGTAGCGCCCTGATCCTCTCGCTGGCGCTGATCGAGTCACTGGTCATCTACGTGCTGCTGGCCTTCCTGCTGTTGTTCGGCAAATTGCCGCCGGTGATGGACTACCTGAAGGAGATCGGCAAGTGAGTCCGTCCACGCGACGGGCGGGCCGGACGGGTGCAGGCTGAGGACCATGCAGGAGATTTTTCACGCACTAGGGCTGGAGCCGGGCATCCTGGCGGTGAACATCGCCGGGTTCGTCCTGCTGGTGGTGCTGCTCAAGCGCTTTGCCTTCGGGCCGATCGGCGAGATCCTCGATGATCGTGCTCGTGAGGTGGAAGCGAACCTCGCCGAGGCTGAGCGTGCGCGCCAGATGGCCCTCGCCGACAAGCGCGCCATGGAGGAGCAGCTCAGCACGCTCGACCGGCGGGCCGATGAGATCGTGGCCGAGGCCGAGCGCAGGGCTGAGCAGGAGCGCGCCCGCATCCTCGAGCACGCCGCCCAGGAGAGCCGGCGCATCGTTGAAGATGGCGAGCGCCGGGTGCAAAGCGCGGCCGAAGAAGCGCGGCGGCAGCTCCGCGCCGAGACCGCGGCGATGGCCGTCGAGGTGTCGCTGCGCGCTCTGCGCGAGGCCATGGACGAGCGGCGACAGGCGGCCCTGGTAGATGCCTTCATCGACGACATCGAGCGTATCGCCGCCGGCGGGAGCAAGCCGCGATGATCGGCCGTTCGGTCGTGCGGCGCTATCTGGCCGCAGCCCTGGAGGCCGCGGACCGTGATGGTGTGCGCGATGTGCTCGGGGCCCAACTCGCGCGGCTGACGCCGATGGCGAATGTCTCGCCCGATCTCAAGCGGCTGCTGGCGCACCCGACGATGGCGGTCGAACGCAAGCTCGAGGCCATCGGGCGCCTGCTTGGCGAGTCGCCGGTGGCGCCACTGCGCGACCTGATCGTGCTGCTGATCGACAACGATCGCCTCGAAGTGCTGCGCACGGCCGCAGAGGTCTACCAGGAACTCGTAGACGAGGCAGATGGCGTGGTCCGTGCACACGTGACCACCGCCATGCCGCTGCCCGACGACCAGGCGCAGCGGCTGGCGAGTGCGCTTGGCCGGTGGCTGGGCGCCCCGGTCGTGCTCGACCGCCGCGTGGACTCTGAGATCGTCGGCGGCATCATGGTGCGTGTGGGCGACCGGACGCTCGACGGCAGCCTGCGTGGGCGGCTGGAGCGGGTCAGGGCGATGATGACGGCTGAGACGGGCGCCCTCTGACGGGCGCTCTGTCGGATGCACCGGGTGCACAAGGGAGTGACTGCCGGTGTCGGTGCGACCTGAGGAGGTCATGTCGGTCCTGCGGGATCGGCTGAACGCTTACCGCGATGAGCTGGAGCTGACCAGCACGGGCATCGTCCTGCAGGTCGGCGACGGCATCGCGCGCGTGTACGGCCTATCCGAGGCCATGTCGCAGGAGCTGATCGACTTCGGCCACGGCGTCCTCGGCATCGCTCTCAATCTGGAGGAGGACTCGGTGGGCTGCGTGCTGCTCGGGTCGGACGAGCACATCAGCGAAGGCGACCGCGTGTACACCACCGGCCATATCGCGCAGACCAAGGTCGGCGCGGCGCTGTTTGGCCGTGTCGTCAACCCTCTCGCGGAGCCGCTCGATGACAGGGGCCCGGTAGAGACCGGCGACACGCGGCCGCTGGAAGTGATTGCGCCGGGCGTCATCAAGCGCCAGCCGGTCAGCGAGCCGCTGCGCACCGGTATCAAGGCCATTGACGCCGCCATCCCCATCGGGCGAGGCCAACGCGAGCTGATCATCGGCGACCGCCAGACCGGCAAGACGCAGATCGCTCTCGACACCATCGTCAACCAGCGCGGTGGCGACGTGAAATGCATCTACGTTGCCATCGGCCAGAAGCTCTCGACCATCCGCCGGCTGGTGGCGATGCTGGAGCAGGCCGACGCCATGGACTACACGTGCGTGGTCGCCGCCACCGCATCCGACCCTGCCGCGCTGCAGTACATCGCACCCTACGCCGGTTGCGCGATCGGTGAGTGGGTGCGCGACCAGGGCGGTCACGCCCTCGTGGTCTACGACGACCTGTCCAAGCACGCCCAGGCCTACCGCCAGATGTCGCTGCTGCTGCGCCGTCCGCCGGGGCGCGAAGCCTACCCCGGTGACATCTTCAACCTGCACTCGCGATTGCTCGAGCGGGCCGCCAAGCTTTCCGACGAAGAAGGTGCGGGCTCGCTGACCGCTCTGCCCATCGTCGAGACTCAGGAGGGCGACTTCTCGGCGTACATCCCGACCAACGTGGTCTCTATCACCGATGGGCAGATCTATCTCGAGCCGCGGCTCTTCCATGAGGGCCAGCGGCCGGCCATCAGCATAGGCATGTCGGTGTCCCGCGTGGGTTCGGATGCTCAGAGCAAGATGATGAAGCAGGTGGGCTCGCGGCTGAAGCTCGACCTCGCCAACTATCGCGAGTATGAGGCCTTCGCTCAGTTCGGCGCCGATCTCGACGACGAGACTCGCCGCATCCTCGCTCAGGGCCAGCGCATGGTCGAGGTCCTCAAGCAGCCGCCGCTGGAACCCATGAGCGAGGTGGACATGGTCATCATCCTGTTCGCGGGCACGCGCGGCCACCTGCTCGACGTGCCTGCGGCGGACGTTCAGGAGATCGAGCCGCTCCTGGTCCGGTACGTGCGCGAGAAGGCGCCGGACCTGGTGCGGCGCCTGGAGACGAGCCGCGCCATCAGCGAAGATGACGAGAAGCAGCTCGGCCAGCTCGTGGACGGATTCAAGCGGGAGTGGCGGCTGCAGCGCCCCGATGACGAGTAGACGCCCCGGAGGAGACCTGTGCCTGAGAACCTGCGCGTCCTGCGCCGCAAGCGCGAGATCGTTGGCGAGATCCAGCAGATCACGCGTGCGATGAAGCTGGTGTCGGCCGCCAAGCTGAAGCGCGTGCTGACCTGGCGCGACGCCACCCAGGCATACTGCAGCGAGCTCGAGGCGGCGCTGGCGCTGGTGCTGGCGAACGTGGGTCCGGGCTTTACCCATCCGCTGCTGGCCGAGCGGCCGGTCGAGCGCATCGGCCTGCTGCTGGTGGCCGGCGACAAGGGACTGTGCGGGGCCTTCAATGCGAATGTGCTGGGCGCCGCGCGCGAGTTCGTCGGCAGGCAGCGGGTACGCGTGCAGACCATGACTGTGGGCACGCGCACTGCCGAGATGGCGCGCCGGGCGCGGCTCAACGTGACACGAGAGTTCCCGGCGATCAACGAGCGTCAACGCGGTGCGGACGTGCTGGAGATGGCCCGCCACCTGTTCGGCGCCTGGGAGACGGGCGGTTACGACGCCCTCTACATCTGCCACGCCCGGTTCATCTCACGCATGCGCAACACGCCGGTCATCGAGCGGGTGCTCCCCGCGGCGTTGCCCGAGGCGGCCGTCGATCCGCAGCCGGTGCTCCTGGAGCCCGATGCCCGGCGGCTCGCCGGCACCATGCTGCCGCAGTATACCGTTGCCGGTCTCTTTGAGGCGTTGCTGAGCAGCGCGGCATCCGAACACAGCGCTCGGCTGATGGCGATGTCGGCGGCCACCGACAACGCGCAGGAGATGCTTACGCAACTCACCCGGCAGATCAACCGCGCGCGACAGGCACAGGTGACGCGCGAATTGCTCGATGTCGTCAGCGGCGCGGACGCCCTGCAGGTGCAGCGGTGAACATCTGCACCTGCAAGCGCCACCTGTCGGGGGCGCACTGAAGGACCGGTCACAGCAGTCAGTCGCCCGTCACCCGTTGTTGCCGCAGGCCGATGTGGTGGCATATGGCGACGGACGACTATCAGAGGAGACACTATGGCTGCAGGCAAAGTCGCGCAGGTCAGAGGCCCGGTGGTGGATGTCAGCTTCCCCGCGGACCAGCTTCCTGAACTGCTGACGGCGTTGCGCATCAAGGACGAGGAGCGCGGCATAGACCTTATCGTCGAGGTCGCGCAGCACGTGGGCGATGACACCGTGCGCTGCATCGCCATGGCCAGCACGGACGGGCTGGTGCGGGGCATGAGCGCCGAGGACACCGGCGGGCCGATCCAGGTCCCGGTGGGTCGGCCCGTGCTCGGACGTATCTTCGACGTGCTGGGCCGACCCGTGGATGACCAAGGTGAGGTGGGCGCCGACACCTATCTGCCCATCCATCGCGAGCCGCCCTCGTACTCCAACCAGGTGGTTGCCACCGAGCTGTTCGAGACCGGTGTGAAGGTCCTCGACCTGCTCTGCCCGACCCCCAAGGGCGGGAAGATCGGTTTGTTCGGCGGCGCGGGTGTGGGCAAGACCGTGCTGATGGATGAGCTGCTGCATAACGTGGCCCGCGTGCATGAGGGCGTCTCGGTCTTTGCGGGGGTCGGAGAGCGCACCCGCGAGGGCAACGACATGTACCTGCGCCTGCAGGAGCTGGGTATTCTCGACGCCACGGTGCTGGTCTTCGGTCAGATGAATGAGCCACCGGGAGCCCGCTTCCGGGTCGCGCTCACCGCCCTCACCATGGCCGAGTACTTCCGCGATCACGAGGGCGCCAACGTGCTGCTGTTCATCGACAACATCTTCCGCTTCGCCCAGGCGGGTGCCGAGGTCTCGGCGCTGCTCGGGCGCCTGCCCTCGGCGGTGGGCTACCAGCCGACCCTGGGCACTGAGATGGGCCAACTCGAGGAGCGTATCACCACCACCGAGAGTGGCTCCATCACCTCGGTGCAATGCGTCTACGTGCCCGCGGATGATTACACCGACCCGGCTCCGGCCGCCACCTTCGCGCACCTCGACGTCAGCGTGGCGCTCTCGCGCGAACTGTTCGAGCAGGCGATCTTCCCGGCCGTGGACCCGCTGGCGTCCACCTCACGGTTGCTCGAGCCTCATGTGGTGGGCAAGCGACACTACGAGATAGCGCGCGGGGTGCAGGAGATCCTGCAGCGCTACCGCGACCTGCGCGATATCATCGCGATCCTGGGTATCGAGGAACTTTCACCTGAGGACCGGGTTATCGTGGGCAGGGCCCGACGCATTCAGCAGTTCCTGACCCAGCCGATGTTCGTCGCCGAGGCGTTCACGGGGATGGAGGGGAAGTACGTCTCGCTCGAGGAAACGCTCGACAGCATGGAGCAGATCCTCGGCGGAGACTTCGATGATCTGCCCCAGGACGCCTTCCGCATGGTGGCCACCATCGACGACGTGGTCGAGAAGGCCAAGAGCTTGAGGTGAGCCAGCCATGCCCGACGGCCTCAAGGTGAGGATACTCACCCCGATGGGGGAGGTGCTGGACACCACCGCCGGCTACCTGCGTGTGCCCGCGGCCGATGGGCTGATGGGCGTCATGGCCCGGCATGCTCCGCTGGTGGCCCGGTTGGCGATCGGCGCCGTCGAGGTGACCGAGGCGCCGGGCCGCACGCGGTACTTCGCCACCACCGACGGGGTGCTGCACGTCACGCGTGGGGAAGCACTTGTGCTGGTTGATGCCGCCGAGGAGGCCGCCGAGATCGACATCGACCGGGCACGCAGGGCCCTCGAGCGCGCGCAGCACCGCCTGGCTTCTCGGCCTGGCGCCACCGTCAACGTCGTGCGGGCCGAACTCGCACTCGCCCGGGCGCTGAACCGCCTGCGCGTGGCCGAGCGGGCGCAGCCATGACCCGGCGCAGGTGTACTTGACCGTGCCGGCGAAGGACTGAGTAACGCCTCGACATGACTGCCGCCCGGCCATGCACCCAGTTCGTCTCGGCGCCCGACCGGCCGAGGGGCGGTGCGATGGGGGGGCGGCTACACGTCCAGGGCGAAGCGACTTGCGGTCGCGGCACACACCTGCCGCCGGCCGGCTGGAGGAAGCGGACACATGTCACGCATCAGCATTGAAGGTGGCGCACCGCTGCACGGGACCGTTCGCGTCAGCGGCTCCAAGAACGGATCGCTGCCACTACTGGCGGCGTCGCTGCTGGTGGATGGCGAGGTCATCCTCCACAACATCCCGCAGATCCGCGACATCCAGACGATGATCCGCATGCTGCGCGCGCTGGGCGCTCGGGCCGCGTTCCGCGATGACGGGGGGCTGGTCATCGACGGGTCGAGCATCAACTCCGTCAGCGCCCCCTACGACCTGGTACGCCGGATGCGCGGATCGTTCTACGTCGCCGGCCCACTGCTGGCGCGTTTCGGTGAGGCGCATGTGCCCCTGCCCGGCGGCTGCGTCATCGGCAGCCGGCCCGTGGACTTCCACATCAGGGGCTTCAAGGCCCTGGGCGCGGAGGTCGAAGAGAAGCACGGCGCCATGCACGCGACCGCGCGGCGCATGCGCGGCACCCGCATATACATGGATCCGCGTCTGCGCAGCGTCGGCGCCACGGTCAACCTGATGATGGCTGCCTGCATGGCGGAGGGCACCACCGTCATCGAGAACGCCTCGCGCGAACCGGAGGTCGTGGACTGCCAGCAGTTCCTGACCGCCGCCGGCGCTCAGATCGAGGGCGTGGGCACCACCACCCTGCGCATCACCGGCGTCGAGCGCCTGCATGGCGTGGAGTGGACGGCCATCAGCGACCGCATGGAGGCCGGCACCTTCCTCATCGCCGCTGCCCTCACCCGCGGCGAGGTCACGGTTGAGCCGGTGGATCCCGAGCACATGAGCATGGTCATCGACGTCCTCGAGCAGGCCGGCTGTGATATCGAGCTGGCCGCGCGCAGCGTCACACTGCGCATGGATGACCGGCCCGCCGCGGTGGACGTGATGACCGCGCCCTACCCGGGCTACCCGACCGACCTGCAGCCCAACACCGGCGTACTCATGTCCATCGCCCGCGGTGTCTCGGTGATCGAAGAGACCATCTTCGACGCCCGGTTCAACTATGTGGACGAGTTGATACGCATGGGCGCGGATGTGCGCGTGATGGACGGAGCTGCGATCTTCAAGGGCGTGCCCCAGTTGTTCGGCGCCCCCGTGGTGGCCACTGACATCCGCGCCGGCGCGGCGTTGATCCTCGCCGGGCTGGCCGCCGAAGGCGAAACGGAGGTCAGCGGCGGTGTGTTGGTCGATCGCGGCTACGAGGACATTACGGGCAAGCTCAGCTCGCTGGGGGCTCGCATCGAGACGGCGCCCGAGACGGATCCGGAGAGATCCGACGACGAATGTTTAGTCTGAACGAGAAGCTTGGAATCGACCTGGGCACTGCGACCATTGTGGTCTTCGTTCAGGGCCGGGGCATAGTCATTCGCGAGCCCTCGGTGGTCGCTACCGATGGCCCGGATGGCCGTGTGCTGTCGGTGGGCGAAGAGGCGCAGGCGATGCTCGGTCGCACGCCCGGCAGCATCGTCGCCAAGCGCCCGCTGCGCGACGGCGTCATCGCGGACTACTCGGTCACCCGCGAGATGCTCAGCTACCTGATCCGCAAGGCCACCGGCTTCCGCGGGCGGATCTTCAAGCCCATGGCGGTAATCTGCATCCCCTCTGCGGCCACCAGCGTCGAGCGCCGTGCCGCGCTCGACGCCACCCAGGCCGCCGGCGCGGGCCGCGTCATCCCCATCGAGGAGCCGATGGCCGCGGCCATCGGCGCCGGACTG
This sequence comes from uncultured Armatimonadia bacterium, assembly GCA_964617715.1. Classification (GTDB taxonomy): domain Bacteria; phylum Armatimonadota; class Zipacnadia; order Zipacnadales; family UBA5352; genus JALGVA01. Next base: position 40,281 of record CAZTZN010000003.1, read on the forward strand.
CCCATCGCAGCGCCTGGTGGCAACCTGGTCGTAGACATCGGCGGCGGCACCACGGACGTCGCCGTCATCTCGCTCGGCGGCATCGTCGTCAGCGACTCCCTGCGCCTGGGAGGCAACCATCTCGACGAGGCCATCATCCGACACATCAAGCGCGTCTACAACCTCGATATCGGTGAGCGCACCTCAGAGAGCATCAAGATCCAGATCGGTTCCGCCTTCGAGCTGGACGAGGAACGGGAGATGGAGGTCCGCGGGCGCGATGTGGTCACGGGCCTGCCCAAGACCGTGAGCGTCATCTCCATTGAAATCCGCTCGGCCATCTCCGAGGGCGTGTTTTCGATCGTCGAGGCGGTCAAGGCCATCCTTGAGCGCACGCCGCCTGAGCTGTCGTCGGACATTATCGAGCGCGGCATCTGCCTCACCGGCGGCGGCGCGCTGCTCCAGGGCCTCGACCGGCTGATCGAGCTCGAGACCGGGATCCCGACACGCGTAGCCGACGACCCCATCTCGTGTGTCGCGCTGGGCACCGGCAAGGTACTTGACGAGGCCGACGTTCTCCACCGCCACGCCCGCTCAATGGCCGGCTACTGGTAAGATCAGGGGGGCGCAAGCCACCGGCAGCAACACCCGCGGCCCTCACTCCCTGACGCGGCTACTCCACGCGCCACGTGCGCCCCTCGGTCGGATCGCCGTGGCAGGCATTCCCCGAGGCATCGGCGCCGACGAAGCGGCAGGCATGCGTCGCGTCCGGCAGCGAGGCCACCTTGCCCCGTGCTGCCCGGCAGGGCACGGCGACCGGAACCGGCAGACAGGCGACCGCACACCTCATCTGCGCCACCTCCACAGCTTCGTGGCCCTTCTCGCGGGTGGTCACTGCCATGGCATCCGCTGCAATCCCGGGCGTCAACATATCTCCGGAGGCTGTTCCGGTCTGGCGACGCTCGGTGCTGCCCTGCCCGGCCTGAAGGTGAGTAGCCTGACCACCGCGAAGCTACGCACGCTTGGCAGGCGACCGTCTTGAGATGCCGCGCAGGCCCCCCGCTTGCGAGATCGTCGCACTCCGTCCCGTGCGCCGGCCGGCAACAATTGGCAGCTTCAAGGGAGGTACACAGATGACCAGGCGCAGTCTCGAGGCCGAAATCGTCGTCGCGGGGGGAGGGCTGGCGGGCGTATGCGCCGCCATCTCGGCGGCCCGCTCGGGTGCGGACGTGATCCTCATTCATGACCGCCCGATGCTCGGTGGCAATACCTCCTCTGAAGTGCGCGTACATGCCACCGGCGCCGACTGCTCCGGCAGGCGTCCGCACGCACGGGAAGGGGGAATCATCGAGGAGATCCGCCTCGCCGATGCTGTGCGCAACCCCCAGCGCTCTAACTCCATGTGGGATTTGATCCTCGAGGAGTGGGTGCGGCGCGAGGACAGCATCCGTCTGTTTCTCAACACGGCAGTCGTCGCCGCCGCCATGACCGAGGACAATGCCATCGGCACGGTGACCTGCGCGCGCCCGTGGACCGAGGAGGAGTTGCACGTCTGCGGCGACATCTTCATCGACTGCACCGGCGATGGACAACTCGGCTTCGAGGCAGGCGCCGACTTCCGCATCGGCCGCGAGGCCCCGGATGAGTTCGGCGAAGAGCACGCCGAGGGCCCCGACAACAAGACCATGGGCTGCTCGCTGATGTGGATAGCGGAGGACACCGGCGCGCCGGTGAAGTTCACTCCGCCCCGCTGGGCTCGGCGCTTCGAGTCCGACGAGGACCTGCCCTTCCGCGGCCACGGCGAGCTGCGCCACGGTCACTGGTGGATCGAGTGGGGGGGCGAGCTGGACATGATCAAAGACCAGGACGAGATCCGCCAGGAGCTGCTCGCCTGCCTGCTGGGCGTGTGGGATCACATCAAGAATCACGGCGATCACGGCGCCGAGAACTGGGCGCTGCGCTGGTTCGGAGTGCTGCCCGCCAAGCGCGAGTCTCGCCGGCTGATGGGCCCCCATATCCTCACCGAAAACGACATCATGGAAAGTCGCGTGTTCGAGGACCGCATCGCCCACGGCGGGTGGAGTATCGACACCCATCCGCCCAGGGGCATCTACTCACCCGAGCGCCCCTCGTGGCACCTGTTGTCCGAGGACGTCTACTCGATCCCGCTGCGCAGTCTCTACTCGCGCATTGTGCCGAACCTGATGATGGCCGGGCGGTGCGCGAGCTGCACGCACATGGGCATGGGCTCAACGCGCGTGGCCGCCACCGGCGCCGCGATGGGCCAGGCGGTGGGGGCCGCGGCCGCCCGCTGCGTGGACCTGCTGTGCCTGCCTGGCGATCTGTCCCCCGCCGACATCGCCGCGCTGCAGCAGCAGCTCCTGCGCGAGGATCACTTCATCCCGGAACTCGCCAATGAGGACCCCGACGATCTCGCACGTCAGGCTCGGGTGACCGCCACCAGCTACGAGGAGGGGCGCGAGCCTGAGCAGATCCTGTCCGGGGTGACGCGTCACCGCCACGGTAACGAGCACCAGTGGGCGTCTGCTCCAGGGCACGACTTGCCACAGAGCATCGAGCTGCGCTGGGACCTTCCGCAGGAGGTGTCCGAGGTGCAGATCATCTTCGACACCGGCTTCGCGCGGCCGCTCACCCTCACTCACAGCGACGCCTTCAACAGTCGGATGGTCCGCGGTCCGCAGCCGGAGACCGTGCGCGACTACGTCGTCGAACTTGAGGTTGAGGGGAACTGGGTCGAGGTGAAGCGGAAGACCGGCAACTACCGGCGACGGCGCGTCCATCACTTCGAGCCGCTGACCACGACGGCCCTGCGCATCACCTGCAACGCCACCAACGGCGACCCACAGGCACGCATCTTCGAGGTGCGGGCGTACTCATAGCTGTCGGCGACCGGCGAGCAGCTCGCAGCCACGGGACGCGCTGCGCAGGCCTCATTGTCCGCCGGTTGCTGAATGCCGCAGGTTGGGGTCTCGCTTCAATCTCCTGCACTTCGTGGCGGGCTGAGCTGGCTCGAGCGGCGCAGGGGTATGATCCTTGACGGGCCTTTGTCCGCGTCCTACAATGTCGTGCGTTGCGCAGAGCACCGCCGCACCAGAACGGAGACCCCCTATGCCGAAGATCGTTGGCGTACTTGCCGTGCAGGGTGACTTCAAGGAGCACATCGAGACCCTCAACGAGATCGAGGGCGTCGAGGCGTGCGCGGTGAAGACCCGCGGGCAGATCGCCGCCTGCGATGCGTTGGTAATCCCGGGGGGCGAAAGCACCACCATCGGCAAGCTGATGGAGCGCTTCGAGCTGGACGCGTCGGTGCGCGAGATGCATGAGCAGGGCAAGCCAATCTGGGGCACCTGCGCGGGCATGATTATCCTCGCCAAGGACATCGTTGGGAGCGATCAGTGGCGACTGGGGCTGATGGACATCACGGTGCAGCGCAACGCCTTCGGCCGCCAGGTGGACAGCTTTGAGGTCGATCTGCCCGTCAAGGGCATCGAGGACGGCCCGGTGCGCGCGGTGTTCATCCGGGCGCCCTACGTGCGCGAGGCGCGCGCGGAGTGCGGAGTCGAGGTGCTGGCTGAGGTCGAGGGCAAGATCGTGCTGTGCCGACAGGGCAGGCTGCTGGCCAGCGCCTTCCACCCCGAACTCACCGACGACCGCCGCGTGCAGGAGATGTTCGTGGGAATGATCGAGCACTGAACGGAGGACCCGCGGTGAAGGGTGTTGTCCTGGTCGGAGGCCTGGGCACGCGCCTGCTGCCCATGACGCGCGTCACCAACAAGCACCTGCTGCCCGTCGGGCGCTTCCCGATGGTCTATTATCCGCTCTTCAACCTTGTCGAGGCGGGCATCCGCGACATCATGATCGTCACCGGCGGCAACTCGCCCGGCGACTTCCTCGAGCTGCTGCACGACGGTTCCGAGTTCGGCCTCGACTACCTCGCCTTCACCTACCAGCGCGGCGCCGGTGGCATCGCCGACGCCCTGCGGCTGGCCCGCCCGTTCGTGGGCGATGACCGCGTGGTGGTGATGCTGGGCGACAATGTGCTCGGCGGGAGCATTCGCCCGTATGTGGCCGCCTTCGAGAAGCAACCGTCAGGCGCGAAGATCCTTCTGCGGGAGGCGCATGACCCGGAGCGCTTCGGCGTGGCGGAGATCGACGCGGCCGGGCGCGTGCTGTCCATCGAAGAGAAGCCGGAGGAACCCAGGTCGAACCTCGTGGTTGTGGGCGTCTACATGTATGACCGGCGGCTGTGGGAGATCCTGCCGACGCTGGTGCCTTCGGGACGCGCGCAGCTCGAGATCACCGACGTGAACAACGCCTACCGCGAGGCGGGCGAGCTGACCGCCGAGGTGCTTGAGTGCGAGTGGTCGGACGCGGGCACCCCCGAGAGCCTGTTCCGCGCAACGCAGATCGCGCGCGAGTCCGACTTCTGGCGCCAGGCGAACCTGCCCACCGGCCAGGCGTAGCGCCGTCAGCCCCGCAGCAACAGCCGCCCATCCTGAGTCTGCTCATCTCAGCCGCCCTGCACGGTGCGGTCGGTCTCCGAGGCCTCGGCCTCCGCACATACCTGCGCTGCGGCGCGACGCCGGACGAGCGAGCGTACTGCGGCGTAGAGGAACGCGCCCCAGAATACCAGCGCCACGATCACGACCAGCGCGATGCGCAGGCGGGGGTAGGCGTCCCAGAACCAGAACCCCGCCTGCGCCAGCCACAGCGCCACCGCGACGTGGGCTGCGGTGCCGATGGTCGTCCATAGGACGAAGGGGGCAAACCGGACGTCACCCAGGCCGGCGGCGATCGACGCCCAGGGGCGCACGTAGCCCACCAGTCGGGCCACCAGGATGGTCAGGATTCCGTGGCGCTGGAACCAGTCATCAAGCCACGCCATCGTGCGCTCGAGGCGACCGCCCTTGCGAGCGTAGCGCAGGACCATGTTGTCGCCCCCGCGCCCCAGGGCGTAGGCCACGGTGCTCCCGACCACGTGGCCGAGCGTGCACAGCACCAGCGCGCCGGTCCAGGTCAGTTCGCCGACGCGAACCAGCTCGATAGCGACGATGTAGGCCAGCGTGGTCGGCCAGGGGACGCCGATGTTCTCCACCGCGAGAAACACCGCGACGCCGATCGCGCCATGGTCGCGAATCCAGGCGAGCAAGGCCTCAGCCATCGCGCGATCCCAGCTCCAGTACCATCACGTCCCATGCCCCGCGCGTGTCGTGCACCTGGCCGACTTCGCGGAAGCCGATCTTCTCGTAGATGTGGCGCGCGGCCGGATTGCCCGGCCGCACCTCCAGCCGCACGCACGTCGCGCCCTGGGCGCGCAGGTACTCAAGTGCCGCCGCCATCAGCCCTTTGCCCAGCCCCCGGCCCTGCCCGCGCGGGTGCACCGCGAGCGAGAGGATGCGCGCCGGGCAATCGGCGCCGGGGAGATCCGCGTGCCGCCAGAACATGAGCTTCTCGCGCGCCAGCCGCAGTGCCACCCGCAGGCCCAGGCCGTAGCGGCCCGTTATCCACCGCCAGGCGAGCGCGGGCAGATGGCGCAGGCCCGCACGGCGAATGCGCCCGGCGTCGGACGGGCAGATGACGTAGCCTGCCGGGCGGCCGGCGATCTCGGCGATGAGAAAGCCCTCCGGTTCGGCGTCGAGGCAGAGGGCCATTACATCGCCTACTGCCGCGGGGCGAATGCCCTCCAGCCCGAGGTCGCGCAGCGATTCTGGGAAGGCGGCCAGGTAGATCCCGGCCACATCGGCCATGTCCTGCGGCCTGGCCGGTCTGATCGCCGGCCCATCGTCCTCCGCCATCGCCGCCACCTGCCTACCGCGGCCACAGTGCGGTCACCGCGCCCGTTTGCGTGCCGATCACCACTGCCGGCCCGTCGGGTGTATGCAGTACCGTCATGCCACGAGCGGCGGGAGTGCCATCAACCGTCCGGGTCCGTACCACCTCGCCACGGGCATCCAGGGCCACGATCGTTCCGTCATCGCACCCGACCACCAGCCATTGCTCCCCATCCGCGGGTACCGCCGCCATGACGTTGGGCGGGCTGGGCATCGGGCGCGCCCACTCCTTCTTCAGCTCGTGGTCGAGGGCCACGACCAGGCCACTGGAGGTCGCGGCCACGACCTCCATGGTCCCGTCGGCGTCGAGGTCGGCCACGACGAGGTCGCGCATGTTGCGCGTGGGGGCTCGTTCGCCCGGGCCGAAGCTCGCGTCGTAGAGCGGCGAGCCGGAGGCGTCCCAGACGGTCACGCGGTTCCACGACCCGTTGATCTCGCTGATGACCTCACGTGTGCCGTCGCCGTCGAGGTCCTCGTAGAACAGGTGGTAGCGGTTCAGCGACGACCAGCCGCCGACGTAGGTGTGCCCGGTGGGCACCGTGTTGAAGCCGCGCTGACCGGGGTTAAGGGTCTCGTTGTTGATGATGCCCACGCGATGGCTGCCGTTGATACGCCGCGCCGCCAGCAGATTCAGGCTCTCGCCCGGCCCGTCGATGATCTGGAAGACGTGCGGGTCGCCCCAGAACTGCGGCATGCGGTGGACGAGCTGCCCCTTCTCGTCGAGAATCTCCAGGGTGCAGGCGCTGCCCACGAAGCACTGGCTCCTGCCATCGAGGAACACGCCCGTGTAGACGCCCCAGATCCCGGCGTGCGCGGGCGCCGACTTGAACCAGTAGTCCTTGGCCGCGCGGAACACCGCCGGGTCCATCTCCGAGACGAACACCCACTGGCGCTCCCCCGCGCGGTTGAAGGCGATAACCTGTTCGTCGGCGCAGCCCGCGATGACCAGCTCGTGTTCGTCCCACCACTGGATGTCGCGGATATCGCCATCGGTCTGTGCGGTCGCCACCAGTGTGCCGTCCGGCGCGAGGAAGGTGATGGTCTTGCCGCCGGCCGCGCACACGAGCTGCCCGCCGGCGCCGTCGGGAACCGTGATGACCTCGCGTACCCCCTCGGCGACCTGCGCGCTCATCGCCACCGGCAGCTCCGGCACATCCGGCAGCGTGCCCGGCTGTTCCGCGGCGGCGGCCACGGCGCGGGCCTGCTCGCCCACGGAGCGCTTGTCCGCCAGCCAGCCGGACAGTGAGGCGAGCATCTCCGGCGCGGGCTTCACGCCCGCGATCTCGTGCTCACCGGCAGGCACCGTGAGCGCCATCAGACCGCCGGCGAGGACCTCGCACGCTGTGGGCTGTCCGTCCAGCGTGACCCCGCCCTCCGCCGCCCGGATCGCCAACCTCGTGTCGGCGACGGCGTGCACCGCCACTGTGCCCTCAGCGTAGTCCCACATCACCTTCACCGGCTCGGTCGCGGTCAGCAGTGGGGCGTCGGCCGCCACGGTGGTCGCGCCCTGGGCGTACAGATGGTCGCTGGCGATGATGGCCAGCTCTGCGTTGGTGCCCTCGTAGTCGCCCGCCACCGCCACGGCCGGCCCAGGCAGGCCCAGCACCGCCGCGTTGTCGGCGATGCGCATGCACGCCAGGTGGTCCTCCGAGGGTACGGGCTCGGCGCCCACCAGTGAGAAGAAGGTCAGCGTCTGCCCTTCCTGCCCGGCGCCCACCCACTCGAGAGTGTGCACGCGGCCTTCCTGCCGGGCGCGGACCGGGTCACCGGGGAGGATGGCGTAGTTCACGCCGACCTCCTCGGCCTCCGGCGCCTCATCGGGCTTGAGGCTGACGCCGCTGAGCGCGATGTATGAGGTGCTGCCGCTGCGTCCCCGCTCGACCACTTCGACGCGAAGTCGATGTTCGCCCGCTTCGAGCCGGTGGCGCCCCAGTGGCACACGCGCCGGCTGCGCCGTCGGCGCCCACGAGTCCCAGCGCTCGACCACGCGCTCATCGTCGAGCGAGATCGCGAACACGCCGCGGTCCACGTACTGCAGGAAGTCGGCGTACACCTCACCCTCCAGCGGCTCGTCCAGGCTGAAGGTCATCTCCAGCCACTGTCCCGGCTCGGTGGCGCGCAGCAGCACCACGCCCAGGCTCTCGTGTTCGGCCACGAACTCCTCCGCTGAGGGTTGGCTCTCATGCGGGCTGTCCAGCGCGCGCCTGCTGATCCAGCCCACCGGCGTGTAGGGCCCGGCGGCGCTGCTCACGCCGATCCCGCCCAGGTCGCTGTCCCACTGCCCGCTCGGGACCTCCCACAGCGTCTGCACCTGGATATTGTCGCTGCTCTCGCGCATGGTCAACTCATCGACCACAAGCGCATACTTGCCCACCCTCTGCGCCAGCATCCGCCGCCAGTTGCAGTAGGCCGCACGCGGGACCTCACCCACGCACATCGCGACATCGCCCACCACGTCGCGGTCGCGCAGCGCACCATCCATGGCGATCTGCGGCTCCACCATGCCATCCACGCGCGTGAGCACCTGGTTTCGGTAGCCCTTGAGCAGCGTGGCGCCGCCGAGGCGCATCTCCAGGATCGCGAAGGTGTGGTACGGGTTACGCGACGCGCCGTTGTAGCCGTCGATCAGGATGAAGTCGCCGCTCGCGTCCGCCGCCGAGCGGAAGCTGCCGAACTGGAATGACTCGTCGAGCGGGAAGCCGTTGCCGCGGATGACCCACATGGGCCGGGGCATCGGGTGGATGCTCCAGTGCCCGACCATGTCCATGGGCAATTCGGGCTGCAGCTCGGGGCCGGGCCAGAACGATTGCCCGACGCGCGGCACGGTCAGGTCCACGCCGGTACGATTGCGGTACTCGAGCCACCGGCCATCGCCGGTGAGGTAGGCGGCCTGGTGCAGGAAGGTGATGGCGGCGGTGTTGAAGTCCATGTCGCCGTTCTTGCCCGTGGCTAGGATCTCCTGGCCCCGCAGCAGTTCGTCGAGAACGCCGCTCTCCTGCGCTCCGCGCCAGCCCGAGAGCATCATGAACGCGAGGATCGGTGCGTGGCCGGTGTTGTACCAGAACAGGTTGTCGGCCTCGCCGCGCACCCACGCATGAGTCTCCAGTGGCTTGAAGGCCATCCGTGAACCGATCATCCCCTGCCGCCAGACCTGGTCGCCGTAGTCCCTGGCGAAGTAGCGCGACAGGCAGTAGAGCGAGATCGCCGACCACTGGCCGTGTCGCGAACCGACCGACTCAGGGGGCCTGGTCAGCCCGTAGACCCCCTCGCCCTTGCGCCAGTCGAGCTGTCGCGAGAACGCATTGGTGACCGCCAGCCGCTCTTCGTCGCTGAAGACGGGGCTCTCCTCGATGAGGTCCCAGAACAGGATCAGCATGTGCGCGTTGTAGTGGTACGGGCCGGCCAGCGGATCGTCCTTGTTCTCAATGCGCTCGCCATCGATCTCGGTGATCTGCCGCTTGGCCTCATCGTCCGGGAAGGCCAGACGCAGGGCCTCGCGCGCGTGCCACTCGTCGCCGGTCATGTAGTAGGCGGCCATGTGTTTGGAGATGGAGTTCCAGCCGAAGTAGCCCACCGACCTGTAGCCCCGCGAGGCATCCCAGGTCTCGATCTCGGCCGGATTGTGCGGGAACTCGATATCGGTCTCGATCTCCATGAGCCGGCCGATGGTCAATTCGCCGGGCCGGCCGCCCGCATTTCTGAGGGCTCCGATCAGCCACTGCGCGGCTGCTTCGACGCCGAGGTCGTCACTGCCACCGACGAAGACGATGTTATGACCGTCCCCGAAGGGATTGTGGCAGGTGCGCACTACGTGCCCGCCCGGGCCGGGGTATTTCAGGTCGAGCAGCGTGTAGAAGCGGTTGTACAGCTCCTCGATCATCGCGTTGGTCGAGCGGTTCCCGATGCAGATGAAGTTGCGGTCAAGCTGCCCGTCATCTGCAGGCACGACCGCGATCTCGTCATCATCGCGCACGATTTCGGGCCGGACGTCCGTGATGGCCTCGATGGCACGGGCGATTGCCTCGGACTGCGCGCGGTAGCGCTCGGGCGCGACGATGGTCACCCGCGCCTCCCCTTCGCGCACCAGGTCGGTCTGCAGGTGCAGGTCCTTGAGTTGCTCGTAGACCGGCGGCACGGGCTCCGGGGGAGGCGGTGGCGGCGGGGGGACTCCGCCGATAAGTTGCACAGCATCGATGATGAATTTCGGCGTGGGCCCCTTGTGCGTGTAGTAGTAGACGCGAATCTCGGTTGTGTCCTCCGGAGCGACCCCGACCACCGAGATGCGCCGGAAGCGATCGGTCGATGCCGACTCGAGCCCCACCTGCTCGTACTCGCCCGACGGCGAGAAGCGAAGCTGGATGTAGGCCCCACCGCCACCGCCGTCCTCGAGCGCCTTGACCATCGCCGACGCCTCGTAGGCGATGCCACCGGGGGCCTTGACGTCCTGGAAGATGCCGATCTCGGTGGTCGGATCGTCGTCGATGACGGCGAGGGCGTGGTCGCTCTCATAACCGGGCTCAACCAGCTCAAGCCGGGACTGGGGGCTCTCACCCGCGTACAGACTCCATCCGTTGGGCACGCCGAACCGGTCAAGCTCAGTCATGCCCTCCTCGAACGAGGGGTTCGTCCACAGGTTGTCCGTCGGCTCCTGCGCCTGTGCGTCGGTCATGATGATCATCGCGCTCCCCATGAGCGCCAGCACCACCAGACATCGTGTCATTGTGCCAGCCTCCGTTCGCATCATACGACGGTTCGCATCTCCGGCCGTTCACGGCCAGACGATCAGGTCGGGCAGCTCCATTATGTCGCGCAGCGATCCGGTGTCGTCGCCGGTCAGCGTCTTCCCGGCCATGCCGGCCTGCTGCAATGCCGCCGGGGAGTCGCTCGGGTCGCCGTCGAAGAAGTTCTGCGTCGGGAAGAACCGCCCCCAGTATTCGTAGCGTTCGTCGAGTGTAAACAGGAGAGCATCCACCGCCTGCGCCAGCATCTCCCGCGTGTGGGCGGTCGCATAGACCACATCGCCCTGGACACCGAAGGCGGCCGAGGCGTTCACGAGTTCGCCCCGCACGCCCGCCGGCAGGTCGTCGAGCAGACCGATCACGATCCGGCGGCCGTCGGGGGACTGTTCAGGCGTGACGATGGGCAGCCTGACCGTCCGTGGCTCGTCCACCGCCCAGCGGTGGTACTCGCGGAAGTACTCCTGCACCCGGAAAGCCAGGTCGCGCGTGTCACCGGCGGCCACCACGTTGCAGTTGGGCGTGCCGTCGGCCACGAATGGGAAGTTCAGCAGCGCATCGCGATCCCCCTGCAGGGCGACGCGTGGCTGCCAGGTGACGCTGATCACATTATGGCCAGCTTCGAGGTCGGCCTGCACCGCCGGCCGCTGCCCGTAGTCCGTTACTGCGAACACGAGCGGTTCGGCGTTCACGGTTATTGCCGTCAGCACCCCGTCCGTCGGCAGCCACAGACTCACCGGAACGCGGGCCGCCTGCGCGCACTGCAGCTCGATGGTCATGCTTGAGGGCTCGCACTCGTGCAGGTCGGCCACCACGGCCGCGCGCAGCGCGGAGCCTCGCGGCATGGTCATCACCGCCCGGCAGGCCCGCACGTCTCGCGGCGGCACCGAAGCGTTGAGCCGAGTACCATCTGCGAACTCGGTGACGGTCTCGGCGCCATCCCATTGCATGAAGACCAGGTCATCCCCGCTGGCGACGTGTTCGGTGTCGATCACGATCGCGTCCTCAATGGGCTCGTACGTCTGGTTGCCGACGCCCAGGACCATGCCGAGACCCTCGCCGAAGCGGCTCATGAGCAGTTCGCCGCCGATTGGCTCGGCGCCGACCACCGGCTCCCAGCCCAGGTCGGCAACCTCGATGAGCATGGGCAGGGCCCGCATGAGCTTCGGGATGCCGACCGCGAAGCGCGCGTTGGGGTAGCCACCGTAGTAGAGCGAGTGGATCAGGACATCATCGCGCAGGCGGCGGAAGGCGTCTATGGTCTGCTGCGCGCCGAGCCGGTCCCACGGTATCCACGAGTACAGCTTCGGGTTGTAGGTGTTCCACCAGTTCCAGCCGATGCGGCCCGACAGCATACGCAGGCGCAGCATCCGCTCTCGGTAGCTCGGCCTGCTCATCGGATGGAACTCAAGCAGCGCGCAATCGGTGCGCACCGCGTCGGCGGACAGCGTCGGGAGTTTGAGGTTGGTGACCATGGCGGTGCGGTAGCCGCCGGTGTGCTGCCGACGCACCACGTCCATCTGCTGGGCGAAGCCGATGCCCTCGCCCACGAAGGCCAGACCGTTGTCGAAGGTCGTACCGGGCGAACGGTCGGCGCTGGGGCCCCAGTGCGGAATGAAGCCGAAGACCGAGTCGAAGGCGATGCCTGCAGGCTCGAAGTCCCTGGCGATGCTCGGGATGGCGTCGCGGATGTAGTCGCCGTAGCTGTCCGCCCATGGGTAGGCGAACCAGCACGGGACCTGCTGGTAGTAGCCGTGGTACTCGATCGGCTCGCTTCGGAAGTACGAGTCCGACCAGTACTGCTCCATCAGGCCCTTCTCGATGTTCTTGAGGTGCATGTAGTAGGCGACCGCAACGTCCGCCAGTTCCGCGTTGGTGCGCACCCACTGATGTATGTGCGCGCGCACCTCCGGCAGGCCCTGAGCGCTAAGTGACTTCTTCACCTCGCCCCGGCTGCGTGTCCACTCGCCCACCGACAGCTCGCTCACCGCCCACTCACCCGGCCGCGGCGCGGGCGCGTACCCCCACTCCCAGTGCCCGTGCATGCGGCGGATCAGGTCGCTCGCGAAGCGCTCATCGGTGGGGTCATTCCAGGAGCGGTAGAGCCCCCCGGCAGAGGCCTGATGGAAGCGCGGGTCGATGTCGCGCGGGCGGTCATACAGCTCGGGGAACATCGCCCAGTACGCCTCAAAGGCGCCGCGCCAGCCGAGCCCGCCGTCGAAGGGAAAGGCGAGCACTTCGAAGCGCTCGGTCTCGCCCGGCGCGATGGCCAGGCGCGTGCCGATGGTCAGCTCGTGCCCTCCGCCGGCCACGGGACGGATGCCGCTGTGCAACTCGGTGTACCAGTCCAGCGGGTTGAACGCCAGCGCGATGCCGATCTCGCCATCCCACGCGCAGGTCAACGGCAGCACCGCCGAGGTCCCGTGATAGCCGATGGGCGCAATGCCGATCTCGTGCGGTGTGAAGTGGAAGCTGTCGAACCATTGGAATGCGCCTTCGAAGGGCAGGGCGAACGGAAGCCGCAGGTCAATCCAGCGGTCGGCGTCTCCCGGATTGGTGATCTCGAGCACGGCGGAGAGCACGTCACCCTCGCGACGGTCGGTCCGGATCTGCACGTCGAGTGCACCGTCTCCCAACGGCTGCGGCCCGTCGCCGGGCACGACTGCCTCGATAGGATTGATGCCCCCGCCGGGCACGTTGACCCAGAACCTGCAGGCCTCCTCGCGCTCACCGGAGCCGAGTGGGTGATCATAGCTCAACCAGACCACCGCGCCATCGAGTGCACTTCGGAGCCTGCGTGCGGCCCCCGGCGTGCCATCGGCCATCCACTCCGAGGCGCGCTGGAAGTCGGGCCCCATCTGCAGCATGACGTCGGCGCCGTTGGCGTCGCTGCGCCCGGTGGTGGGGTCGCCATCGGCGTCGATGTAGATGCTCACTATCTGGTCGCCGGCCAGCGCCTGCGCCAGTTCGACGCGCCACAGGTAGCGGTCGCCGCTGAGCCACGCGATCTGAACCGAGCGCACGGGGCCGTCGGTGGATGCGAACACTTCGGTCAGCCGGTCGAACGCGCCCTGCGGCAGGGACATCGCGCGCACAGGCTCGGGCAGGTCTTGTGCGTCGGCACATGGCATCGGCGTGTGGTCGAGCATCTCCGGACGCAGGTCGGCCGCGTGCGTGACCCTCGGTACGACGACTGCGAGCATGGCCGCTGCAACTATCAGGATCGCGCGGCGTCCCATCATGGTCGTGCAGCCCCTTGGAAGAGTGCATGCCGCCGAAATGCGGCGGCACGTGAATGACACGGCTCTCATGGATGCTTCACCGGCGCCGGGCTGATACCTGCCCGGATCTATCCATGCATCGCACCCTGGTCCACCCACCACGTGAGTGTGCCGTTTTTGGGCCGGACCAGCGCCGCGGGGCAGTCGCCGCCCTCGAGCGCGCAGCGCAGCGCGGCGTGCTTGTCCGCACCGACGACCAGAAAATGCACCGCACGTGCGGCGTTGATGACCGGGAGCGTCAGGGTCAGGCGCTGCTTCGGCTCGGCCGGCGCCTCCGACGCCAGCACCCATCGGTCGCGCTCCGCAAGCGCCGGGGAGCCCGGGAACAGTGACGCAGTGTGGCCGTCCGCGCCGAGGCCGAGCAGGATCACGTGGAAGACGGGCTCGTCGCCCAACTCGTCGCGCAGTTGATTCTCATAGACCCGCGCCGCTTCATCAGGGCTGGGTTCGTCGGTCGGCATCGGGTGGACGTTGGCCGGGGGGATGGGCACCTTGTCGAGCAGCGTTTCGCGCGCCATGCGATAGTTGCTGTCCGGCCGGTCATGAGGCACGTAGCGCTCGTCCCCCCAGTACACGTGGATGCGTTCCCACGAGAGATCGGCGTGCTGCGCGGCGATGTACTCGTACACCCCGCGTGGTGTGCGGCCCCCGGCGAGAGCGAGGCTCGCCCGGCCGCTGAGCAGGCCGTCGCTGAGATCGCCGACGATGCTCTCGCCCGCCGCTTGATTCAGTTCGGCGAGTGTGTGGGATTGGTGCAACTGTACGGGCTTCACAGCGGACACGCCTCACCGCTGGGCGGCAGCAGGCGCTCGGCCTCGGCCGGCCCCATGGTGCCCGCCGCATACGGGTAGACCTGCCGGCGCGCCTCCAGTAGCGGCGTGTAGATGCGCCAGGAATGCTCGACTTCGTCGGCACGCACGAACAGCGTCTGATCGCCCTGGGCCACGTCCACCAGCAGCGTCTCGTAGGCCTCGGGCAGCTCGGGGAAGGCGTCCTCGTAGCGAAAGCGCAGGCTGTGGGTCTGCAGTCGCAGAGGTTCGTGCGGCTGCTTGATCTCGAAGTACAGGTCGAACCCCTCGTCGGGTTGCAGGGTGATGACCAGTGAGTTGGCGTGCACCGTCGCCTCCGGGTGCGCCTGGAAGATGGCCAGCGCCGGGCAGCGGAAGTGAATGGTGATCTGGGTCAGCTTCTCGGGAAGGCGCTTACCGGTGCGCAGCACAAAGGGCACACCCTGCCAGCGCCAGTTGGAGATGTACATGCGGATGGCGACGTAGGTCTCGGTGGTCGAACCCTCGGCCACGCCGTCTTCCTCGAGGTAGCCTGCGACCGGCTGCCCGGCGACCGTGCCTGCGGTGTATTGGCCCATCACGACCTGGCCGGGATCGATGGGCGCGAGCGAACGCAGCACCTTGACCTTCTCATCACGGATGGCGTCGGCGGCGAACTCAACCGGGATCTCCATCGCGGTCAGTGCCAGCAGTTGCGTCATGTGGTTCTGCACCACGTCGCGCAGGGCGCCTACACTGTCGTAGAACTCCCCCCGCCGGCCTACGCCCACGTCCTCGGCCACCAGAATCTCGACGGCGGCGACCCGATCGCGGTTCCACACCGATTCGAAGAGCATGTTGGCGAAGCGGAAGGTCAGCAGGTTCTGCACGGTCTCCTTGCCCAGGTAGTGGTCGATGCGGTATATCTGGTCCTCGTCGAAGTGCCGATGGATGCGTGCGTTGAGGTCCTGAGCGGACGCCAGGTCGTGGCCGAAGGGCTTCTCGATGACCACGCGCGTCCACCCGCGGCTCTCATTGAGACCGGCATCGCCGAGCCGCTCGACGGTGTCGATGAACGCGCCCGGCGGGGTGGCCATGTAGAAGATGCGGTTGCCCGGCAGATCGTGCTCGCGCTCAAGCTCCTCAATGCGCTGCTTGAGGCGGCGGAAATCCTCGGGCTGCTGGTCGCCCACCGACTGGTAATGCAGGCAGTGATCGCACCAGCCACTGCCATCCGCGTCGATGGGCACTCCCGCCTCGTCCAGTGCCTCACGCGCCCACTCGCGGTAGCTCTGGTCGTCGAAGCCGGCGCGTCGGCCTGAAGCGAGCAGCACGACTCTGCCGTGCAGCGCGCCCCTCTCGGTCAGACGGCGCATGGCGGGCAGCAGCTTGCGCCGCATCAAGTCGCCGGTGCCACCGATGACCACCATCAGATGCCGTTCAAGCTCCTGCTCAGCCATCGCCGACCTGTTCCTCCGCGCTCCTGATTGCGTGGCCGCCGAACTGGTTGCGCATGACCGCCAGCAGACGATCGGCATAGCGCTCCTCGTCACGCGACGCCAGCCGCTGCAGCAGCGCCAGCGTGATGACCGGCGCCGCCTGGTCGAGGTCGATGGCCTCGGCGACCGTCCAGCGGCCTTCGCCGGAATCACTTACCCACGGCGCGACCTCGTCCAGCTCCTGATCATCTTCAAGTGCGCCCGCGATCAGATCGAGCAGCCACGAGCGAATTACACTGCCGTAGCGCCAGACCTCGGCCACCTGGTGCAGGTCGAGGTCGAACTGTTGCTTGCGCCTCATGAGCGCAAAGCCCTCGGCGTAGGCCTGCATGAGGCCGTACTCGATGCCGTTGTGCACCATCTTGACGAAATGCCCCGAACCGCTCGGGCCCACGTGCCCCCAGCCCCGGTCAGGCGCCGGGGCGAGGCACTCGAAGATCGGGCGCAGGTGCTCGACCGTCTCCGGCCGGCCGCCGACCATCAGCGCATAGCCCTCGGTCAGCCCCCAGACGCCACCGGAGGTGCCGACATCCACCATCTCGAGGCCGCGCTCGGCCAGCTCTTCGGCGCGACGCACGGTATCCGAGTAGCGCGAGTTACCGCCATCGACGATGATGTCGCCGTCATCGAGCATGGGGGAGAGTTGCTCGATCATCGCGTCCACCGGCTCGCCTGCCGGCACCATGAGCCAGGCGACGCGTGGCGCCTCGAGAGTTGCCATGGCCTCCTGGACCGAGGTGGTCGCCGCGACGCCGCGCTCCCGGGCCTCGGCTACCGTTCCTTCAGATCGGCTCCAGCCGACTACCTGGTGGCCGCCACCGATGAGTCGCAGCGCCATGTTGGCGCCCATTTTCCCCAGCCCGAACATGGCCAGCTTCATCGCCACCGCTCCCTGCATTACACCTTCGTCTCGGGGTCGTTCGGAGGACGGCCCTTTCCGGCGCTCGCCCGTCGCTTCCGCCATCACTCCACGAGGGCCCGGGCTCGAGCGACCACGTTTTCGACCGTGAAGCCCAGTTTCTCCATGACTGTGTCGCCCGGCGCCGATGCGCCGAACCGATCGAGGCCGATGATGTCGCCGTCGGCGCCGACCCAGCGCTCCCAGCCCAGCGTCACTCCGGCCTCGATGGCCAACCTGGGCACGTCCGCCGGCAGCACGCTCCTGATGTAGTCCTTACCCTGTTGCGCGAAAACCTCCCAGCAGGGCAGAGAGACCACCCGCGCGCCGATGCCCTCAGCCTGCAGCACCGCGCGCGCCTCCAGGGCCAGCGCGACCTCCGAGCCGGTGGCGATCAGGATGACCTGAGCGTCGCTCTCAGCCTCGGCCAGCACGTAGCCGCCGCGGAGCGCGCCCGTGCGGACGGGGTAGCGCTCCGGGTCGAGCACCGGCAGCTTCTGGCGGCTGAGCGCCAGCGCCACCGGGCCCGGGCGTTCGATGGCGATCTTCCATGCCACGGCGGTCTCGTTGGCGTCGGCGGGCCGGATGACGGTCATCCCCGGTATCGCGCGCAGGCTCATTACGTGCTCTACCGGCTGGTGCGTCGGGCCGTCCTCGCCCACGCCGATGCTGTCGTGCGTGAACACCCAGGTGCTGTTGCAGCCCATGATGGCCGACAGCCGCAGCGAGCCGCGCATGTAGTCCGAGAACACCAGGAAGGTCGCGCCGTAGGGGAGCACGCCGCCGTGCAAGGCCATGCCGTTGACGATCGCGCCCATGCCGTGCTCGCGCACACCGAAGTGCAGGTTGCGCCCGCCGGGGCTCTCCGGCCCGAAGGCGGCCTCGCCGTCGAGCAAGGTCTTGGTTGATGGCGCCAGGTCCGCCGAGCCGCCGATGAGCGTCGGCAGCACGCCCTTGATGGCGTCGAGCACCTCTCCCGACGCGTTGCGGGTCGCGATCGCCCTGTCGCCGGTGAACATCGGCAGATTCTCGTCCCACGCTTCCGGCAACTCCCCGGCGATAGCCTGCTCAAACGCCAGGGCGTGTTCGGGGAATCGCGTCCGACAGCGCTCCACGCGTTCGCGCCACCGAGCCTCAGCATCGCGGCCGCGCTCCACCGCCTGCCCCATGTGCGCGCGCACCTCCTCGGGCACCAGGAACTGCGCCTCCGGCGGCCAGCCCAGCTTCTCCCTGGTGGCGCGTACGTTCTCTTCGCCCAGGGGCGCTCCATGGGACTCGGCATCATCCTGCAGCGGGCTGCCGTAGCCGATATGCGTGCGCACGCAGATGATCGAGGGCTTCCCGGTCTCGCTCTGCGCAGCCTCGATCGCCGCTTCAAGGGCCGCCAGGTCATTGCCGTCGGCGATCACCTGCACGTGCCATCCGTAGGCCTCAAAACGCTGCGGCACGTCCTCCGAGAACGCGAGATCGGTGCTGCCCTCGATCGAGATGTGGTTGTCGTCGTAGAGGCAGATCAGCTTGCCCAGCTTCAGATGTCCGGCCAGGGAGGCGGCCTCGGATGAGATGCCCTCCATCAGGTCCCCGTCCGAACAGATCACGTATGTGAAGTGATCGACCAGCCCGAGGTCCTCGTCGGCGCCCTCAGGGCTGTTGAAGCGCGCCCTGAGGAAGGCCTCGGCGAGCGCCATGCCCACTGCGTTTCCGAGGCCCTGGCCCAACGGTCCCGTGGTGGTCTCGACACCCGGCGTCTCGCCGTACTCGGGATGCCCCGGGGTCATGCTGCCCCACTGGCGGAACCGCTCAAGCTCTTCGAGCGGCAGGTCGTAGCCGGTGAGATGCAGCAGCGCATAGAGGAGCATTGAGCCGTGCCCGGCCGAGAGCACGAAACGATCGCGGTTGAACCACGTCGGGTTCCTGGGATTGTAGCGCATGACGCGGTCGAAGAGCACGTAGGCCATGGGCGCGGCGCCCAACGGCATGCCGGGATGTCCGGATCCGGCCTTCTGCACTGCATCAACCGCCAGGAAGCGGATGGTGTTGATGCCGAGATCGTCAATGCCGTTCATGAATTCCCTCCGTTGTCTGCGTTGCGTCGGTCGAGGCCGGCGGGGTTGCGCCAACATCTCCGGCGCGGCCTGGGGCGAGTATAACACAGATGGTCCCGGCCTGTCGTTTCTGCCTCGCTACCGCTCCACCGCCTGCACGGCCGCAGCCTGCTCACCGGCCGGGCGCCACTCGTAGAAATCCCGGGTGGTCGGCAGGGCAAGCATCACACCTGCGGTGTAGTCGATCTCGATCAGCGCCTCGTCGATTCGCGCCTGCAGGAGGTGGCCGCCTCCGTCGCAGGCCTCGGTCAGGAAGTGCAGATGGTAGCCGGGGACGTTCACGCCGCTCATGAACGTCGGGAGGCGGAAGCCCACCAGCGTCCCGCGGGTGTCGTCGAACTCGAAGACCGGCTGGTCCTTCACCACCTCGGCCAGCGGCGGGTAGGGGCGTTCCTGGCGCGGGACGCTGCGTGTCCTGACATAGTCGAAGGCGCCGGTGATGCGCAGCGCATAGCACAGATTCGGTGTCGGCAGCATGCGCTCGATCAGGCTCTGCAGCGCCGCGAGGTCCGGCACATCTTCCACACGCTGGCTGACATCGGCCTCGAACCAGGTGACCGCCGCGAACGGCGTCTGTATCGAGTCATCCAGTTCATGTACCATGCCCGAGGCATCGACCGTGAAAAACCGACCATCGAGGACGATCAGCTCCCCGTCAAGCGCGTTCACGGTGCCGAGCCCCAGGTCACCATGCGGGCGCAGATCACCGATCGTCATTCTCCCGTCATAGACGCCCTGCAGCAGGGCGCCGATGGTCGATGTCTGGTAGAGCACGTCACGCGAGGACGGCTGCTGCGCGCAGGCGACGCTGATGGTCAGCAGCGCCACCAGCATGGCTACCATCGCTCGTCTCATCTGATGCGGCCTCCCTTCGAACCTGAGCTTGGTCATTCGCCGCCCGGTCCCGTTGGCCTCCGGAGGGTTCGGATCCGGGCCGGTCGGGTATGCTTGCCGTGCAGGAGATGAGGCACAGACGCCGAATTCCTGTGTGGGCCGGGAGGTCGCCGGCCCGCGCCAACGTTCGTACGGCCTGCCTGAGCGGGTCGAATGAGGAGGTGGAGCAGTTTGGCCAAGTGGAAGGCGATCGCGAGAGGCATCGGCTGTGTGGCCCTGGTGCTCGCACTTGCGGCCGGCGCGTTCTGGCTGGGCACACGAGCGTCGTGGGGCCCGTCGCCGGTCTGGGCCGACACGGTGGCCCCGGTGGTCTCGGACCGAGCGGCCGAGATCGACGGCCGGCCTGTGGGCGAAGTGCTGATCGATGGCAACGTCGTAATCCGCATGCGCACCGAGTCCGGCGGATTCACCGCCTATGAGCGAGCCATCATCATCGCCGACCGTGTCCAGCGCTGGC
Organism: uncultured Armatimonadia bacterium; assembly: GCA_964617715.1. Classification (GTDB taxonomy): domain Bacteria; phylum Armatimonadota; class Zipacnadia; order Zipacnadales; family UBA5352; genus JALGVA01. The sequence goes on from CAZTZN010000003.1 coordinate 60,749, forward strand.
TGGCCGGGCCATGGTCGGTCGATGATCTGATGGTGCGCGAGGGGGCTTTCGGCGATGCCGAACTGCGCGCCGCGGGGCAGCTCATAGTCACGGCCAACGCCGAGGAAGCGGCCGCGCTCAATTCAACCGCCATGGGCCTGGCCCAGGCGTGGCGCGACAACATCATGATGGCCCTCGGGGCCGGACCTGAGACACTCCCTGCGGGCAGCGGCGCGATCGGCGCCACGCCCGGCGAGGGCGCGGCGCAGTCGGGGACATGGACCCCGAGCGAACCGTACTCCGACAAGATCGTCCCGATCATCAGCGTGCTGGAGGGCGTCAAGATCGGTGCCGCGCGTATCAACGGACCTGAGTCCAAGGTGGCGCAGGTGCAGGGCGTGGCGCAGCTTGAGACGCACTTCAGGAACTACCTGGAGATCGACGTCTACGTGCCCATCACCACGGATCGGCCGGGGCCCGGCGGGCTGGATCGCGTCCAGGAAGTCGGCGTGACCGCTCTCGGCGACCTGGCGATCGATCTGTAGGCCAACGAGGAGGCAACAGCAATGAGAACGAGTACGAAGATGCGCAATCTGGCCGTCCTCGTGGTCATGTGGGCCTTCGTGCTGGGCATGGCCGTCGGTCCTCAGCCCGCCCGCGGTCTCGACCTCGGTGGCGCGCTCGGCGACCTGGTCAAGATCTTCGGCATCGGCTGGGTGGTCAAGCAGTTCGCCGGGGACATCGACAACGCGATCAACGGCCTGCTCGGACAGCACGAAGCGCAGATCGCGGGTTCCACCAAGGTGGTACCCATCCTGCGCGTGGGCTCCGGCACCGCCGTGGGCGCCGCGCAGGTGATGGGCCCTGAGCAGCAGGTGCAGAAGGTCGAGGCCGTCGCTGAGATCGAACTGAATATCGGCGACCTCCGTGGGCGCGGGCTGATCCCGGTCACCACGAGGCGGGACCTGACCAGCAGCATTCGGGGCGTGGACGGCGTGGGCGTCTCGGCGAACATCAAGTTCCCGATCTGACCCAGTCGCGCACCATGCGACACAGCACACACGGGAGGGCCCTGGTGGCCCTCCCGTCTCCCCCTGTCGCGAAGCAGGGGAAGGCCACCGATGACCAACCGCGAACGCGTGATCGCCACTCTGCGCCACGAGCAGCCCGACCGGGTTCCCTACCAGATCGGCTTCACCCAGCGCGCTCGCGCCGCCATGGCCGAGCGCTACGGCGAGGACGTCTTCGCGCTGATGGACAACTGCATCGCCGGCCTGGCTCCCAAGCCCGGGCCGCTTGCCGGCTGGATCGACGAGAACACCTGGCAGGATGAGTTCGGCGTGCGGTGGGACCGCTCGGTAGATCGCGACATCGGCGTCGTCTGCAACTGCGTGCTGGCCGAGCGCGACCTGAGCGGGCTGCGGATGCCCGATCCGCATGATCCGCTGCGCTGGGAGGGCTTCGCGGAGGCCGTGGCGGCCTCATCCGACCGGTGCATTCAGTTCGGCATCGGGTTCTCGCTGTTCGAGCGCGCCTGGACGCTGCGCGGGATGGATGCGCTGTTCATCGACATGATCGAGGCGCCCGAGTTCGTCGATGAACTGCTCGACCGCATCTGCGATTACAACGTCGCACTGGTCGAACACGCCGTGCAGTTCGACATCGACGTGGTGCACTTCGGCGACGACTGGGGCTCACAGCGCGGGCTGATGATGGGCCCGGCGCTGTGGGAGCGCTTTCTGATGCCCCGGCTGGCCCGGCAGTACGGCGCCGCCAGGGCCGCCGGCCAGTTCGTCTCGATCCACTCCTGCGGGCACGTGCAGGAGGTCTTCTCGCAACTGATCGAGATCGGCCTCGACTGCTTCAACCCCTTCCAGCCCGAGGTGATGGACCCGTACGAGATGAAGCGTCTTTACGGCGACCGGCTGGCGTTCTGGGGCGGGGTGAGCACGCAACAGCTTCTACCCTACGGCACGCCCGACGAGGTGCGCGCGGAGGTCGGCCGGCTGCTGCGCAAGGTGGGGGAGGGCGGCGGCTACATCTGCGCCCCCGCGCACTCCATCCCCGGCGACGCGAAACCCGAGAACATCATGGCGATGATCGAGGTGCTGCGGGAGCAGTAGCCGCGGCGGCCGGCCCATGCAATCGGGCTCGAAGCGTGCCCCGTGCGGTTGGGGCGATTACGCGTTTCGTGTTTCCACCCGATACGCCCGCGCGCAGTTGCCGCCCAGAATCCCACGCTGCGCGTCCTCGGGCAGCTTATGCATCCACGCCATCACCACGCCCATGACGCGCGCGTAGGTGCCCGCCACCAGGCATACCGGCCAGTCCGAGCCGATCATCAGCCGCTCGTGCCCGAAGGCATCCAGCACCACGTCGAGGTAGGCGTGCAGGTCGTCGGGCGTCCAGCTCTCCCAGTCGCTCTCGGTCGCCATCCCCGAGAGCTTGCACCACACGTTCTCGTGCTCGGCCAGGCGTCGCAGGTTCGTCGCCCAGGGCTCCATCTCGCCCGCGCGGATGTCGGGCTTGGCGATGTGGTTGAGCACGAAGCGCTGACGCGGGAAGTGCCCGACCATCTCGATGGCCGTCGGCAGTTGGCGGGCGACGATGAGGATGTCGTAGACCAGGTCGTGGTGTCCGACGCGCGCGATACCGCGCAGGAACAGATCGTCGAGCATGAAGTACGGGTCGGGCTCGGATTGCACGACGTGGCGCAATCCGACCAGCTTGGTGTCATCGGCCAGGATGTCGAGCTGGTCATCGAGCGCGGGATTGCGCAGGTCGGCCCAGCCGACGACGCCGACGATCTCCGGGTACTCGTCGGCCAGCTCGAGCAGCCATTGCGTCTCTTCGACGGTCTGGCGCGCCTGCACGGCGATCAATCCCTCGAACCCCAGCGGGCCGGCCACCTCCCGCCAGTGCGGTGGCAGGAAGTCGCGCCTGAGGTCGGCCATCGCCTCACCGATCCACGGATACTCGGCTTCATCGTAGCGCCAGAAGTGCACGTGCGCGTCCAGCCGCATCGACACCGCCTCCGATCGATCGGTCTACAGCGGGATCGCCTCCGCCTGCGACAGATAGGGCAGACCGCCCCAGCCCGGTCGCACGACGCCCTCGACCGCAACGCGCTGCGCAAACTGCAGCCCCGGGTCCTGGACGTGGAGGCCGTCCGAGAGCATTACGTCCGTGCAGTAGAGCGCACCGGTGCCGTCCGCGACCGCCCAGGCGCCCGGTGCGGGAGCGCCGGCGCTGGTCGCGGCATGCGCGGGATCACCTTTGTGCCCGACCACCGCGCCCTCGATGCGCACGCGCCGGTGCAGCCAACGCGGTAGATCCGCGAGCAGTTCGCCGATGGCCAATGTCGGCGGATTGTCGGGTGGGTGCAGATCCCAGCGCAGCGTCCCGGTGTCGAGGTCGGCGGACAGGTCTCCGCCCGCGATGATCCGCAGGACGATGGCCGGTGCATACAACGTCCCGTCGATGTTGCGGGCAGCGAAGGGCAGCTCGGCCACGTATTCGTCACAGCGCACCGTTGGCCTGCCGGGGGACAGCGTCCCATGGCGGACCAGATGCCTGCCCTCAGGCAGGCGATCGACGTAGCCGCTGATCTCGATGGCACCATCGCGGTACTCGACCACGAAGCCCGCGGCTTCAAAGACCGCGCGTACCGGGACCGAAATGCGCTGGGTCCCCTGCGCATCGGTATCGGCCATGATCGGTGCGGCGATGTATGGCTGCTGGCCGTTGAGGATGAGCGTCAGCACGATCGCGGCGGTCATGCGCCGTCGCCTCCTGGGTGAGTCGCCTTGCGCCTCGTATGCGTGCACCGCGCCGCCATTGTCGGTCGGGATTTCGCGCGTGTCGTCTCCCGGTTCCCCGCCGCCGCCTGCCGCCTGCCGATTGCCGATTGCCGATTGCCGGCCTCATCCGACCAGCTCCCGATTCCACACCACCATGGTCTTGAGCGGCCGGTCCGGCCCGCGATAGAGATCGTAGTAGAACGCGATCGGGTCGGCGGCGAGGTCATCGAGCAGCCGCTCGCGGACCAGCTCATCCACCGGCAGCCGGCACAGCAGCTCGATTGCCGCCTCCATGTGGTCGCGGCGGAAGTTGATGGCGCCGAAGATAAGTTGGTTGCGGAAGCCGAAGGGCATGGTGTCGTAGCCCACGCGCGGCCCCAGGCTGAAGCTTGCGTAGATGCCGTTGTTGTCAAGCAGTCCGCAATCGAAGGCTATCTCGGCCTCAATGGCGTTGCCCGACGCGCCCACGAACACCTTCGGCCTGCCGCCGAGTGCCGCCGCGATGGCCTCGGCGGTCTGCTGTGCGCTCGCCCGTGTCTGCACGTACCGGATCCCCGGCCAGTGCTTCGCGAGGAAGCCGTCCCTGTCGCCGCCCGGCTCCGAACGCCCGACGGTCACGATGCTCGCCTGCGGGTACTTCTCGCGGATGGCGATAGCTCCCAGCAGCCCGGCGCCACCGAGGCCGTAGATGACCACGCGCGCGAAGCCGTCGGTGACCGCCCAGTTCATCGCCGCCTCGCGCTCGAGGCCGCGCGCGGCGTAGAGCCGCCAGTTGTGGCCGATGAGCAGGTCCTCGATGCGCTCGCGCTGGAAGAGCATGCATGCCATGGGGTCGCAGAACACCAGGCGGGCGGCCAGGCGTCGCGGGAGAAGTTCACCGGCCGGCAGATGCTCGGGCGGGATCGCCAGCAGCATATCCGGATGGTAGTAACCCTCGCGGCTCATCAGCCCGTCGGCGCCATCGCAGCCGTACTCGAAGTAGCTCTCGTCCGTCTCAAAGCGGCTGGGGTCCCACGAGTCACCGCCGCGGATGAGCACGATGGCGTAGCGTTGCTGCTCGGGCACCCACACGACGCCCTCGTGGCCGTTGATGAGCCGCTGCTGGCCCGCCGGGAACTTGGGCTCCAGCTCCCCGCGCGAGCCCATCTGCATCAGCTCCCAATCGGTACCGCAGAAGCCGGTGCAGACGGTGCGGCACAGCATGCCCTCCTGCGCCGGGCGGCCCCGTCGCTCACGCCGCGGCGGGTTGATCAGGTTCACTTCGCCGAAGCGCAGCGGACGCGTCTCGTGGTTGACGAGATAGGTGCCCTCAGTGCTGGCCATCAGCCCTCGAACAGCTCCCTGGCATAGGCGAGGTCCTCGGCGACCGCGCAGTCAACCGCGCTGTGATCGGAGTACTCGGCGGTCAGACAGACCGGTCCGGACCACTCGCGCGCCTTGAGCAGCTCGACCACTCGCGGCCAGGGCGCGATGCCCTGCCGACCGGTGGTCCACATCAGTTTCCACTCGGCGCGCTCGGACTCGAAGCCGTTGGCGCGCATCCACCACGGGCTCTTGAGGTTGACCATGCGCAGGTGTGACCAGCAGATGTCGATGGCCTGCTCGGGGATCTCCCCGGCCAGCACATTGTGCGCGGCGTCCCACACCATGCAGAACTGCTCGGCCGGATAGTCGCCGATCAGGCGCATGACCCCCAGGCAGCTCCCGATCTGGTTGTTGCAGTGATTCTGGATGCCTACGGCCACGCCATGGCGCTCCAGCATCGGCGCCAACTCCGCGAACTCGCGGCGGTAGCGCGCCTCGGTGGCGAGGTAGCCTTCCGGGCCGATGGGCAGGCAGATGCGGATGATGGGCACGCCCGCCTCGGCGCAGGCAGCCATGGTCGTCTCGTCCGTAGGTCCGGCGATGCTCTCGATGGTCACGCCGTGGTCGGCGAAGATCCTCGCGGCCTCGGGCAAGCCCCTGGCTACGTTCTCGGGCTCCACCTGGAACTCCGGGCGCACGGGGAGTTCGACGCCGGTGAAACCGAGTTCGGCTATGTGCGCTGCAAGCTCCGGCAGGGGCATGGTCTTCCACGGCTTGCTGAACACGGCGAAACGGATTGCCTGGCTCATGGTGACTGCTCCTTGCGCGCCGGACACGGCTGGCGCCGACATGCTCACACGTGACAGATGTAGGTTCGCCCTGCTGTCCGCGCACTCCTGTCTGCCCCAACTCGAACCGCAAATGAGACGGCACCCCGTGAAAGCGGGGTGCCGGAGTCGTCATGCAGTCCGCACCAGAGTGCTACTCGCGCATCATGATCGTCGAGGCCGTCATCGTCACCCGCCCGTCGTCATCGGCATTGAGCACCGGCCCCATCAGCCCGGGCACAAGCAGCGGGTGGGGGTAGGTGAGGCTGATCTGCACCTGATCGCCCTGCTCGGCATTGTTCTCGTTGCCGTCCGCAGCAAGCGGCTGCCACTCGCCCCAGGTGCCCGAGCCCTCGTCCCAGTCACGGAAGCGAAAGACGCGCGTGACCTCGGCATCATTGATGGTAGACGTGTTGGCGTCAATCTCAGCGTTTATGCGGGCGGGCAGAGCGCCGACCGCGGCCTGACGCGCGGCTTCACGTGCGGCCGCCGCCAACTCTGCCCGATCCTTCACGAGGAAGCCGAATTCGAGGATGCCGAAGAGGAGGAATATCAGCAGTGGCACCACGAGCGCCAGCTCCACGGTCGCAGAGCCATCTCGTGATCCGTGCGATGGCGCGTACCGGTTCATACCTTGTATTGGCACACCACTGCGCCCTGGGAACACATCCGGTCCCCTCCATCCTCCAGCGCGGGTAATTGTAGCACAAACTGCCCTGCGATGCAATCCTCTACGTATGCTCTTAGGTTATCCAATTCTTTGTCAATTCATGCTTCGGCGTGAAAACAGCCCTGTGATTCCCCGGTCACGCTGGAAAACACGACGGCGGGGATCGCCATTTCGGCTCTCCCCGCCGGCCGCGGTCCCCCCCGTCGTGTCGTCAGAGCTTCGGACCTCAGATCCCGAGGAAACCCTCGTGGAAAAAGACCGGCTCGTAGCCGCGCTCGGCGACCCACCGGATCATGGTGTCGAGGCGCTCGGCGTGATCGGAGATGTAGTTACAGTAGAAGGGCCAGAAGTACTGTTCGTGGGTGAACAGGTCCATGATCTCCGCGCGGCGCGGGTCGGCCGCGAGCGCCTCCAGCGACGGCTCAATCTCCGCCAGCGGCACAAGGTTGGCGCACAGGTCGATGTTGCTGAACACGATGCCGCTCTCGAAGTCCTTGAGGGCCTCGTTGCGGGAGAGCCATTCCGAGCGCTCATCGTCCTGCCAGTAGTTGATGTCGCGCCCTCCCGGCCCGGGGCGGAAGCCACCTGAGAGCACGCGCACGCCGTGGTCGTACAGCGCCGACAGGGCGCTGGGGAGCACCATACCCCAGTGGATGACCGTCGGTGGCGCCAGTGTGGCCTCCCCCGCCAGGCGTACGATCTGCTCATCCACCCTGCGGATGTCGTCGATAAGCTTCTGCGGCACGGCGTACTGGTACGGCCGGTCGGGCTTGTTGGCGTAGGCGTGACAGGCCAGCACCAGCCAGTCGGCGTTGTCCTCGAACTCGCCGCGATACCTCTCCGGGAATTCAGTCAGCCGCCAGCCGTCTTCGGCTTCGAAGTAGATGTTGAGCGTGAACTTCGCCCCGTAGCGGTGGTGGAGGTCTCTGAGCATCTTGAGGTAGAAGCAGTCGAAGAGCGAGTCGTAGCCCTCCCGTGCGACGTCGCGCAGCCAGTAGACGTTGTCGTCGATGCTGAAGCGCCAGCGCGGGCGCGAGTCGCGGTCCCACACCACCCGCACGACATGCTCGACGCGCCCCAGGGCCCCGTCCATCACCGCCGAGATGTCCTGCTCGCGCTCCGTGATGGTCACCTCGGCCCGGAAGCGCTCGCCCTCTCGCGTGGCCTCAACACCGTTGACGGTCACGCACCGGTCCAGTGGCGCCCGGCCGGTCACGGGGATGGTCAGACCGCCCTCATCCTGCACACCGTGGCGACGGCTGAGCACCGCGCCGTGGAACGGCTCGTCGATGCGAAGCATGGCGATCTCTCCTGCGCGCCAGTCATAGTAGCTCGCGAAAGTGCTCCAGGCGGTGGAATGTGATGCGGTTGGCGTCGTGGAAGTTGTGGGCGCCGCGGTAGGCGGTGCGCACCGCGGCGATGATGTCCTCGCCGTCGAAACTCCAATCTGCGTACTGAAAGCCTGTCAGCCGCACCGAGTCGGGCCAGGGATGCGCCAGGTCGTCGCGCAGCAACGTGCGCACGTGCCGCCAGTGCGCCAGATCCTGCGACGCGTGCAGCGACAGGATGTTGCGCTGAGTAGGGCGTGACGGGTCAGTGTTGTTGTTGCTCACCGTCAGGTAGGTTCCGGTGATCGGATCGCGGCGGATGACGAACTTGGCCATGCCGCCGGGGAACTCGATGAAGCCGGTCGCCGGATTGAACTCGATACGCTGCCCCCGGTCATGGACCGTCACCACGGCCGCCACGTCCACCTTCGGTGTCGAGTTGAAACGCAGGATGTTGAGCAGACGGCCATCAGGGGCGGCGACCACATTGCCCTCAAGCCATCCGGGACGCTCCAGCTCTCCCCACTCGCCGGGCACCCATGCGGGGTCGAAGCGGATGCGGTTGCTGATGGCCCAGGAGTCGGCGCGTAGCAGATCGGCGTCGGTATCGGCCGAGATCACCAGTGACTGAAACCCCGAGCCCCAGACGCATGGATCGCAGTCCTCGAAGGCGCGATAGAGTCGCCCGTCGTGCTCGAGTACCGGCACCGGGGCACAGTGGTAGTTCGGCGGCTCCCGGCGCGGCCCGCCGCGGGCGAGCAGGCCGGTTGTCTCATCCGCCGGGTGGGTCCAGGTGTCGCCGCCATCGTCCGACCGGCGGATCACGATCGAGCCGTACTGCTGCGAGCAGCCCAGCAGATAGAGCGCGCCCCGGTGCCAGAAGACGCTGCTCCAGAAGGCGTTGGCGATGTGCGTGACCGCAGACCAGTTGCGGCCGCCATCGAGCGAGCGATGGACGGTGGTCAGGTGCTCCTCGTCCTCGTGGTTGCGGGGGCAGCCCGGGCCGAAGTAGTCATGAGTGACGATGATGGCATCGGGGTAGCACGGCGCCTCGGGCGGAAGACGGGTGAGGCTGGGGCTGCCGAGGTAGCTGCGGGTGGTGGCGGCCTGAAAGGCGATTTGCGTGAGGTCCATGCCTGCCCCTATCAGTCTCGTGGCGCTGGCCCGATGGCTCCGCGAGTTCGACACCGGTGGGGCCGTGACCTCTCAGAAGAGCGTCCCCCAGCTCGCAATGAGGACGATGGTGCCCATGACCGCGACCAGCAGGGCCTTGGTCAGCGAACCGGCGAGGCGCCCGGCCAGCGCGCCCCAGCCGGCCTTGCGGGCCTCCTCAGGGGACTTGCCCCCACGCAATTCACAGTAGTACCCGCCAAGGTAGCCGCCCGTCATGCCCAGGCCGATGGGCGGGATGATGGAGAGCAGCACCCAGCCGACCGGGCCGGCGAGCGCGCCAATGGCGGCGAGCGAGGGCGCGATGATCCCTCCGACCACGGCACCGATGAAGCCACCGATGAGCACCCACAGGCCCGTGGAGTTGCTCGCGCCGGACTGCCTGACGCCCACGAACGACAGAGCGTTCTCGGCGAATTCGGCCGCCAGCGCGATGGCGGCGATGACGATTAGCACCCACCACGGCGGGCTCGCCCAGCCATGGAGCCCCGAGTAGAGCGTCGCCGCGGCCAGCACCAGGACGCTTCCCGGCAGGCCGAGGAGCGTGGCCGCGATGGCCACCGGGATGCTGATCACGAACAGCACCTTGCCCACGAAGATGGCAACGACCTTGATGCCCGTGAGGAGACCTGCCCAGAACGACCCGCGAGGAGCCCGCTCCAGGGGGGCCTCCCGGGCATCCGTCACAGCATTGGGCGGCGCTGCCTCGCCCGCTTCGCCCTCGCCCACTGCGGCCTCGCCGGATGGTGCTTGCTCGGCCGCAGATTCCTCTATCTGGTCTCTGGGGGGCGGGGCCTCGATGGTCTCCGCATCGGGGATCTCGGGCGCCTGCTGTGCTGCGCGTTCACACCCCGCCAGCACGGCCAGCGCCGCCGTCGCCGCCATGGCGATCAGGAGGAGCGTTGTCCTCGCGTAGTGCATCGCGGCAGTGGCCTCCCGATGGGGCCTCAGTGCATGCGGCGGGCGCCGGCCCAGCGTGGCGCGTAGTAGGCGGAGTCGAGGTCGCTGATCTTGACCCCGCCCCGGCTGTTAGAGGCGTGGATGAACTGCCCGTTGCCGATGTAGATGCCGACATGCGAGATACCGCTGCGGTAGGTGTTCTTGAAGAAGACGACGTCTCCGATTTGCAGATTCTCGCGCGACACCGGCGTGCCCTCTCGGAACTGTGTGCGGCTGCTGCGTGAGACGTTCACGCCGTGCTTGCCGAGCACGAAGTGTACGAAGCCGGAGCAGTCGAAGGTGTTGGGACCGGCGGTGCCGCGGCGATACGAGTAGCCGAGGTAGCGCATGGCCGTCTGCACGACCGCCCGCCCGAAACTCGATGGGGCGGATGTGGCCGCTGACCCCGTCGGAACGCTCTGCGCCTGGCGAGCGCGGCGCTGCGCCCGAGTGTCGAGCAGCCAACTGGCCATGTAGCCGGTTGTGCCGTTGTCGAGCGCAACCCTGTACCAGTCCCCATCGCGGTCGAGAATGATGACCTCCGTGCCCAGCACCGCCTCGGCGATCTCGTCATAGCTCGTGCCGGGGCCGGAGCGGATGTTCACCTCAGGTCGGGCCACCCAGGCGGTGCGCACGGCAATCTCCTCGTCGCCCTCCCGCACGGTCGGGGCTTCATCGGGGCCCTTGAAGTTCATCACCCAGCCGGCGACCCAGCCCACATTGCCCTCGCCATCGCGAATCTTGCACCAGTGCCCGCTCAGTTCCAGCACCTCGACCGCCGTCCCCGCGCTGAGCCTGAACTTGATGTCGTGGTCGGTGCCGGGGCCGTAACGCACGTTCACTACGTCCTCCGCGATCCATGCGGGGATCGGCTGCATTGACGTGCCGGAGGTTGTGGCTGTCGAGGATGGCACGTGCGCGCTTGCCGCGCCGCCGGCCGTGGACTCGCCGCCCTCAAGTTTGACCAGGCTCGCGTGGATCCACCCCTCCTCACCGCCGTGGACCCTCACATGACACCAGTCGCCCTGCCGCTCGGTGATGTAGAGCACCTGCCCACGCACGACCCTCGCCTTGATGCGCTCATTCAGGCTCGGTCCGGCGCGCAGGTGTACCGTGTCACCGTTGACGTAACCCTTAGCCGTTGCAGATGAAGCACCCGAGCCGGTCGTCCCCGCGCCCGCCCCTTGCTCGAACTTCACCAGGCTCGAGTGAATCCAGCCGTCCTGCCCACCATGCACCTGGCAGCGCACCCACTCGCCCCGGCGCTCGGTGACGTAGAGCACCTGGCCGGCGACCAGCCTCGCCTTGATGTGATAGTTGGTGCCGGGGCCTGACCGCAGGCGGACGCCATCTCCGTTCACGTACGCCTTGGCGGTGCTGACGCTCGTCGATTGAATGGTGTGAGAGCTGGTGATGCCGGCGGCGAGCCGGCGTCCACGCTCGACGTCCCGCTCGAGAAGGTCCCCGCGAATCCACCCGTAGCCGCCGGGCGTGCGACACCTCAGCCAGCCTCGCTGCTCACCGATGATGTAGACCTTCGTGCCGCGGGGGATTTGACCCCGGCTGTCATAGTGCGTCCCGGGTCCGCTGCGTACGTTCACGTTGCCCTCTGCGCTCACCCAGGCGGGTGGGGCGCTCGAGCCTGACGATGATGAAGAGGACGCCGTGGACAGGCCGGCCTGCTGCGCAAGCTGCCGCCCCTTCTCGGCGGAAAACTGGAGGAGCCACTCGGCGATCCAGCCCCAACTGCCGTCGGGAAGCCTGGCCCAGCACCAGTTGTTGGCGAAGGCAGTCACGTAGACCTTGGTGCCGCGCGTAAGATGACCGATGAGGTCCCGGTCGGTGCCCGGGCCTGAACGCACGTTGAGCGACTCGGGGATGACCCACGCGGGGTAGACCTTGCCCGCGCTGGCGGGAGGAGTGAACAGGGCCGCGAGGCATATGGCTGTGGCGAAGATCCGTGTTGGCTTCATGGCTGCGGTTCCATCTGCTCCGGTCGGCCTCAGATAGCGATGGCAGGGAATCATAGCCGTGAGGGCGGACGAGTGTCAACATGTGCCGCCCCTGCCCGCGGCTTTCTTGACCCCCGGGCCGGCTTGTGATATAGTGCAGACGTTCCTGCCCCAACCCAGGTTCGTATGGAGCCCGCTGATGTCAATCATCGGCAACCAGTTGTGGCCGACCCCCCCTGACCCTCGCGCCAGGCGGTAGGCCACATCTGGACGTACCCGCTCCGATAAGGCATCTTCCGTGCCGCCCGATGATGGGGCGGCTTTCTTCGTACCTGCGCGTGACGCACACGACAAGGCGAGGGAGTGCATGAGCGTGACACGGGTCGCGATATTCGGCGCCACCGGCTACGGAGGCATTGAGCTGGTCCGCATCCTGCTCGACCACCCGGGGGTCGAGATCGCCTACGTCGGCGGGCACACAACCGTGGGCGAGAACGTCTCCGACTTCTACCCGCACCTCGCCGGCGCCATCGACATGACGGTGGGGGAGATCGACGTCGCGGCGGTGGCCCCGGACGTTGACGTGATGTTCTTCGCGTTGCCCCATGCAGTGGGGGCCGCACTGGTGGCCGAGGCGCTTGAGCTTGGTAAGAAGGTCATCGATTTCTCCGCCGACTGCCGGCTCAAGAACCTGGCCGATTACGAGCGCTACTATGAGCCGCACCCCCACCCCGAGTTGCTCGGGCAGGCGGTGTACGGCCTGCCCGAGCTACACCGCGAGGAGATCGTCGCGACCCGCCTGACCGCAGTGCCGGGATGCTATCCGACCGGCGCCATCCTGGCGCTCGCACCCGCCTGCACCGCCGGGTTGATTGAGCCCGACGGCCTGATCGTGGACAGCAAGTCGGGGGTTTCGGGCGCGGGGCGCAGCCTGTCGCTGACCACGCACTTCACTGAGTGCAACGAGTCGGTGGCGGCCTACAAGGTTGCCCGGCATCGGCATACACCCGAGATCGTGCAGGAGCTGTCGCTGCTGGGCGCGCCCATTACGGTTACCTTCACTCCGCACCTGATCCCGATGAACCGCGGGATCCTGAGCACCTGCTACGGCAAACTGACCGGCGAGATCGCTCTGGACGACGCCGTCGCCCTCTACCGCGAGTTCTACGCCGACGAGCCGTTCGTGCGCGTCCACAGCCCCGGGAAGCTGCCCGCTACCAAGCAGGTCACCGGGTCGAATCTGTGTGACATCGGCCTGGCGATTGACCCCGACACCGGGCGGTTGATTGCGGTATCGGCGATCGACAACCTGGTCAAGGGCCTGTCGGGCGCCGCGGTGCAGTGCATGAACCTGATGCTGGGCTTGCCGGAGGAGACGGCCTTGAGCGCGTACCCGGTGTGGCCGTAGGAAGACGGCGTCGGAGAACCGGGGGCCTGCAACCGGGAAGCGGAGATCGACACAGGCAACGTCAGGCGGCAACGGCGGAAGACGTCGTGCGCCAGGCCGAGAGTGAGAATGAGCGAGGGATTGAGATGGCTGGGAAGAACTTCCGGGAGATTGAGGGTGGTTTGCTGGTGGCGCGGGGCTTCGTGGCGTCGGCGGTGGAAGCCGGGATCAAGCCCGAAGGGCTCGACATGCTGCTGCTGCACTCGCGGATACCCGCCTGCGCGGCCGCGACCATCACCACCAACGCCTTCCGGGCCGCGCCCACGTACGTGACGCAGGAGCATGTGGCGGACGGACACGCCCGCACCATCGTCGCCAACTCCGGCAACGCCAACGCCGCGACCGGCGCGCAGGGCATGGTCAACGCGCGGCGGATGGCTGAACTCGCGGCGCGCGAGGTCCAGGTGCCCGTTGAGGACGTGCTGGTGTGCTCGACGGGGCGCATCGGCGTTCAACTGCCCATGGACCGCATCGAAGCGGCCATCCCCCGGTTGTGCCGGAGCCTGAACCGCGATTGCGCTTCCGAGGCCGCACGGGCGATCATGACCACCGACACCGTGCCCAAGGAGTGTGCGGTCGAGTTTGAGGTGGGCGGCGAGCGCGCCCACCTCGGCGCTATCGCCAAAGGAGCGGGCATGATATGCCCGAACATGGCGACCATGCTCTGCTTCATCGCCACGGACGTCGCTATCACCCCCGAACTGCTGCGGCAGGCGCTCACCGCCGCGGTCGGCCGCTCGTTCAACTGCATCTCCGTGGACGGTGACATGAGCACCAACGACACCGTGATCGTGCTCGCCAACGGGGAGGCGGGCAACGAACCGCTCGACGACGAGCATACGCGCGACTTCACCATCTTCTGCGAAGCGCTCAACCACGTGACCGAGGAGCTGGCGAAGCAGATTGCCCGTGACGGTGAGGGGGCGAGCAAGTTCGTCGAGGTGCGCGTGAGCGGCGCGCGGACCTGGGACGAGGCACGTACGGTCGGCCGGGTGGTCACGCGCTACAACCTGGTGCGAAGCTGCATCTGGGGCGAGGATTTCAACTGGGGGCGGGTCGCCGCCGCAGTCGGCGCCTCGGGCGTTGAGATCGAGCCTGCCGAAGTGACCATCGCCATCGGGGGGATCCGGGCCTTCGTGGCGGGGGAGCCGGTCGAGTACGACCGCGACCAGGCCGCCGGCGTGATGGCCGGTGGCGAAATAGTGATCGAGATCGATCTGGGCGTCGGGGACGCGGAGGCTGTGTGCTGGAGCTGCGATCTGACGCCCGAGTATGTCGAGCTGAACGCGAAGTGAGGGATCCCAGGCTATGAGCGCCGGCAACGACACGGCCTTCCGGGCGGAAGTACTGATAGAAGCGCTTCCGTACATCCGCAGGTTCCGCGGCGCCACAGTCGTCGTGAAATACGGCGGCGCGGCGATGACCGACGAGCAGCTCAAGCGTAGCGTCTGCACCGACGTCGCCCTGCTGCACTACGTCGGCCTGCGGCCGGTGATCGTCCACGGCGGCGGGCCGAAGATCTCGGAGATGATGGGCCGCCTGGGCCTTGAGCCCCGGTTCGTGGAGGGACTGCGCGTCACCGATGATGCCACCATGGAGATCGCCGAGATGGTGCTGGTCGGTTCGATCGGCCAGGACCTGGCGGCGCACGTGCAGGCCGCCGGCGTTTCGGCGGTGGCCATCTCGGGCCGCGACGGCTGCACGCTGGTTGCCCGCCGGATGCAGGGCCCGGGCGGCACCGACCTCGGCCATGTGGGCGAGGTGACCGACATCCGTCCCAGGCTCATCCACGACCTGCTGGCGGCCGGGCATATCCCGGTCCTGTCGCCGATCGGCATGGCCGAGAGCGGCGCGCCCCTGAACATCAACGCCGATCTGGTCGCCGGCTCACTGGCGGTGGCGCTGGGAGCGAGCAAGCTGGTGACGCTCAGCGACGTACCGGGCCTGCTGCGCGATCGCACCGACTCGTCCACGCTCATCGGCGAGCTGTCCCTGACGGAGGCGCGGGAGATGCTGGACTCCGACGCGGTTGGCTCGGGGATGATCCCCAAGCTGCAGAGCTGCATCATGGCCGTCGAGGGCGGCGTGCAGCGCGCGCACATGATCGACGGTTCGCGGCCGCACTCCCTGCTGATCGAGCTGTTCTCGGAGTCGGGCATCGGCACCATGGTACGGCCCGACTGACCCGAAGCATACCCAGGACCAACCCGTGAGGGGGACGCGTTATGACCAACCAGGAGATCGCCGCGCTCGCCGCACAGCACCTCATGCCCACCTACGCCCCGCCGCCGGTGGCGTTCGTGCGCGGCGAGGGCGCTACGCTCTATGATGCCGATGGCAACGAGTATCTGGACTTCGTAGCCGGGATTGCGGTGTGCGGAGTCGGCCATGCCCATCCACGTCTGGTGCGAGCGATCTGCGAGCAGGCGGGGCGCATCATGCACACTTCGAACCTGTTTCTGATCGAGCAGCAGGCACAGCTCGCCGAGCGGCTGGTGGGATTGTCCTTCGCCGACCGCGCATTCTTCTGCAACTCCGGCGCTGAGGCCAACGAGGCGGCGATCAAGCTCGCCCGCAAGTGGGCCGGGCAGCACCTGGCGCCACAACAGCGCACGATCATCACCGCCGACAAGTCATTCCATGGTCGCACACTGACCACGATCACCGCGACGGGGCAGCCCAAGTACCAGAAGGCATTCGCACCACTGTCTCCGGGCTTCGCCTACGTACCCTTCGGCGACCTGGAGGCCCTTGAGGCGGCCGTTGATGACACGGTCTGTGCGGTCATGCTCGAGCCCATCCAGGGCGAGGGCGGGATCAACGTGCCGGGTGATGACTACCTGTCCGGAGTGCGGCGGCTGTGCGATGAGCGCGGCATTCTGCTGATCCTCGACGAGGTGCAGACGGGCCTGGGCCGGACGGGGAAGTGGTTCTGCTACGAGCACTACGGCATCGCCCCGGACATCATGACGCTGGCCAAGTCACTGGGCGGCGGCTTCCCGATCGGCGCCTGTCTGGCCGGGGGCGAGGTCGCCACCGCCTTCGAGCCGGGCGACCACGCCTCGACCTTCGGCGGCAATCACCTCGCCTGCGCCGCGGCGCTGGAGACGCTTGCCATCATCGAGGATGAGGGGCTCGTCG